>JBIKMB010000051.1:0-31450 GCA_044359485.1 Pirellulaceae bacterium
AAGAATTTTCTCACGATTCGAAAAATCAGCCAAGAACTTCGGCGGTATGATTAGACTCGGAATTATACAGCGGTACCTCAAAACACTCAGCTGGGAAGTTTAGAAACAGAGCCTAGGTAACTATTGAAGATCAAAGCCCCCTGACACGACTTCATTACCATCGCGAGTCGTGAGTGCCATGAAGGTTGCTTTGTCAATGTTTTTCGAAATTCGTCGGACAGAACCGTCTAGGAAAATGACAATTGCCTCCCTCTCTTCATTCTGAATCAATTGGAACGCCTCCTCAGGAGTAAGATTCTCTGGACTCGCCCAAGGCCTAGAGTGCTTTGCAAGCATCACTGCGAAAATCGTCGACGACGTTCCATCGGTACAATCCGAAAACTTTGGATATTGACCGTCGATGAAAAAGGTATTCCCGCTCTCCTTTTCCTCTGGAGACGCAATCAAAAATATATTCGACTCGTTCGATGTTGGTGAATTAGCGGACCGCGTAGAACGAAATGTATTCGGACAAGGTCCCTGAAGACCTGGCACGCTTGGATCATCCCATGTCTTACCTTCTATCTGCTTGTAAAGCGAATTTTCCTCTAAATAGGGTAAGATTGCTACTTTCCAAGATAGCGTTTTCACTCCATCGGAATTCGTTGAGAAGGGGGCAGGCATTACCCTTAGAGCACTTTCGTAATTATACATTGCCAAAGCTACTTGCCTTGCATTGTTCGTATCGGCTGCCATACGTGCAGCTTCCCTCGCAGCTTGCACTGCCGGCAAGAGAAGAGCTACTAGGATTCCGATAATCGGCAGCATTACAAAGAAGAAAACCCCTCCCAGCACAAGCAGTACAATCCAAACGACCGAGTTGGATTTCTTGGGAACAGCCGCGGCTCCGTAAGGTGGAGGAATCTGTGACATAAATATTGGTCCAAATCTACGTTTTAGAGGAATCAAGTGATCAGCCCGAAATGCGGGTCCAAATTTTGGATGTCGAGCCGTGAAAAGTAGGTTAGCCAATTAAATCGAGAAATACAACCTAGTCAACCTTCATGCGGTGACGCTCGGCGCCTGGCTTGGGCAACTTAATCTAAAGCTGAAATATGGATTTTTAAGGGCTATTGGGAAGGAATTTATCCCTACCGAGAGATCCGATGAGCGTTCGAGGCCAAACCCTCGCGAGATTCCAACGATCGATTCTATCCAACCGATATTCAGCAGGTTATAACAAAGAAAGTACACGTTCCTGCCCTATTACCCTACACTCTTCCTACCCATTCTAAAATCTGAATCATCTTTGGCTATTTGCTGGAGAATGTTGCGTTATGAAGAAGCATTTCAGCATGCAAATGAAATTGAAGATCGTACCCTTGATAGCGACACTGACAACCTATTTCGGCACGGGTACGCTTTTGTCGCAAGATGCGGTCATCGATTATCAAAAACAAATTCAACCCATCATCATTGATCATTGCTCTGTCTGTCATGGTGCAGACGAGGGAACACGCGAAGGTAGCTTAAGGCTTGATATTCGCGAACCCGCGCTCCTGGGAGGCGATTCTAAAAAGCCAGCGATTATCCCTGGTAAGCCGGATGACAGCGAGATCATTCGGCGGATCACATCTGCGGTCGCAGAGGAAGTGATGCCCCCATCTACGCACTCCGCTCCATTGTCCGCCGATCAAATTTCGCTCCTCAAGGCATGGATCGCGGCAGGCGCTAAATACCAAGAGCATTGGGCTTTTGTCCGTCCTGAAAAATCGCCTTTGCCGCAGTCTGAATTAGAGCATCCGATTGATAAGATGGTACGTAAGCGATTGGATGCGAGAAGCCTGAATTTTTCGCCGAAAGAAGAGACCAATATTCTGTGCCGCAGAATTTATTTGGACCTGATCGGTCTGCCACCGACCCCTGACGAGTTGAAAGCGTTTGCTGCCGAAGGTTTGGAGGTTACTGTCGACAAACTATTAGCTAGCGAGCGATTCGGCGAAAAATGGGCCCGGCCTTGGCTTGATGCCGCTCGTTATTCGGATACCAACGGATATGAAAAAGATCTCAAACGAGATCAATGGGCCTGGCGTGATTGGGTGATTCGCGCCATGAACCAGGATAAACCTTATGACGAATTTATCATTGAACAAATCGCTGGTGATCTGCTTCCCAACGCGACCCAAGACCAACTTATCGCAACGGGTTTCCTTCGTAACAGCATGATCAATGAAGAAGGAGCCATCGTTCCAGAACAGTTTCGAATGGTAGAAATGTTCGATCGAATAGATTGCATCGGTAAGTCCGTATTGGGATTAACGACGCAATGTGCTCAGTGCCATACGCACAAATTCGATCCGCTGACGATGCGCGAATACTATGAAATGTTCGCATATCTCAACAACACTTACGAAGCCCAATCCTGGGTGTACAATTCCAGCCAACAAGCCAAACGGGAAGAAATTCTGCAGGCAATCGCGCAACTCGAAACCGAAATAAAAAAAGGTCGCCCGAATTGGCAACAAGAGCTGGAAACTTTTGCATCGCAACTTCTGACAACGCGACCTAAATGGGATGCAATCACCTTTAATGACATGAATAGTATCAGCGGCCTGAATCATCCAACACAGGAAAAGAATTTAAGTTTACTCATGAAGGGCCACACCAGCGGCGACGTCTATTTCATTGGAGAACCAAAAATAGAGGGTGTCTCCGGTTTACAAGTTGAGATTCTCACTCATCCCGATTTTCCCTTTCGCGGCCCTGGCCGAAATGGTGTCGGTTCTTGGGGCATTCGAGAAATTGAGCTTTTTGTGCAGCCACCCGATGGGAAGGAATGGCAAAAAATTAAACTGGTACAAGCGACTGCAGATTTTTCCGATGCGGAGCAGAAACACGATGATGGGAAAAACACCAGTGGCCCTGTATCCTTATTGATCGATGGCAATGACAGCACTTGGTGGAAAGCAGATCGCGGCACTTGGCTTAGAAATCAACCTTCGGTGGCAGTGCTTCAACTCGAAACCCCTTTAACCGCTCAACCTGGAACCAAGATTAAAATTGCGATGCGGATGACGGATATGGTCGGATGCTGCCGATTCTCATTCACCTCAACGGAAAAGCCAACCGCAGCCTCGGTCGATTACGCCGCCGTCCTTTCTGCTCAACAGTTAGCAGCGGCAAGAACTGCAGAAGAACAACGATTTTTGCTGGACGCTTGGCGAAAAACGGTCCCTGAATTGAAGAAGCTATCCGAACAGATCGATAGCCTCTGGAAACAATACCCAGCCGCCGAGACATCTATTTTACATGCAGCCGAGCGGCCACTCCATGATGCTCGCACTACCTACATTCTTCAGCGTGGCGATTGGGATAAGCCCGCAGAGCCAGTAACTCCAGCCGTACCGGCAGCCTTTCATCCTCTTGCCGAAGAAGTATCGCCACCTCGACTTCGTTTTGCAAAGTGGTTGGTCGATCGACAATCGCCCCTCGCGGCGCGAGTTGCCGTCAATCGAATTTGGCAATCCATCTTTGGAATGGGGTTACTGGAAACTTCGGAAGATTTTGGAACACGCGCTCCGATGCCCGAATATCTTGATGTTCTAGATTGGCTCGCAGTCGACTTTATGGAAAATAAGTGGAGCACGAAAAAGCTGATCCGCAAAATTGTTACTAGCCAAACTTATCAGCAATCATCCAAGCTGACTCCGGCGCTGCTGGAACTTGATCCCGAAAATCGACTTCTTGCCCGCGGACCAAGATTTCGAGCGGAGGCGGAAATGATTCGCGATATGTCTATGGCAATTGCAGGGATCATTCATCACGAAATGGGAGGTCCCGGTATCATTCCTCCAGTCCCACAGAATGTTCTCGATTATAACTATACGTATCCAAGTTATTGGACGCCCGCGCAAGCTCCGCAGCGCTATCGACGGACAATCTATAATTTCCGCAAGCGTTCTATGCCTGATCCAGCAATGTCCGCATTCGATGCCCCGAATGCAGATTTTGCGTGCGCTCGACGCGTGCGATCAAATACCCCACTGGCCGCATTAACTGGGCTAAATGAGCCTATCTTTATCGAAGCAGCTCAAGCGATGGCTTTGAGGGTCTTGAAAGAAGGTGGGAAAGACGAAAACCAACGCATCGAATATGCCTACCTACTTTGCATGGCGCGAACGCCTAATGATACCGAAAAACAAACGATGCTTGATCTACTAAAGTCGCAACGGCAACGCATTGCCGATGGTTGGTTGAACGCTCGCGAAGTATCAACTGGTAAAGCGGATCGATTACCAAATTTGCCGGAAGGTACCACTCCTCAGGACGCTGCAGCTTGGACAATCGCAGCTCGCGTGCTTCTCAATCTTGATGAAACCATTTCCAAAAACTAACTCAGTCGAGAGTGTTCAACGATATGAATAATCCTTCCAATGATGTCGCGCGCAGATGGTTTCTACGCAGTTGTGGAATTGGTCTCGGGTCCATTACGGCCGGTATGCTACTGCAACAGGATGGCGCAGCGCTCACCCACACCGAAAACCGCGTGAATCCCCTCGCCCCAAAGTCTCCGCATTTTGAACCGAAGGTAAAGCGTGTTATCTATATGTTCAATGCTGGTGCGCCAAGCCAGCTCGAACTTTTCGATCACAAATCGGAACTCGTTGCTAGAAATGGCCAACTTCCTCCCGCCAGTTTGCTGGAAGGCTACAGAGCTGCTTTTATCGATCCCAAATCGGGACTGCTTGCGGGTAAATTCGCTTTTAAGAAACATGGTCAATGCGGAATGGAATTGAGCGAAGTGTTGCCGCATCTTGGTGAAATTGCAGACGATATCTGTTTAATTCGTTCGATGCAAACGGAAGCAGTGAACCATGCGCCGGCTCAAATCATGATGAATACTGGCTCCCAGCAATTCGGGCGTCCGAGTTTCGGCTCGTGGACCTTGTATGGATTAGGGAGCGAATCGGAGAACTTGCCAGGATTCGTCGTGCTGACAAGCGCAAAGGGAACGAGCGGAGGTGCCAGCAATTATGGTGCTGGATTTTTACCTACGATGTTTGGTGGTGTGCCCCTGAGAAGCAAAGGAGATCCTGTTCTATACCTGTCGAATCCCGCTGGCATCGATAGCCAATCACAACGTGAATCGCTGGACGCCATTCGACGCCTGAATGAATCATCGCTCGACGCGCTGGGGGATCCTCAAATCGCAGCTCGTATCCAAAGTTACGAAATGGCCTATCGATTGCAATCAAGTGCGCCCGAATTGATGGAGTTAAAAGATGAATCGCCTGAAACATTGGCTATGTACGGAATCAAAGATCCGAAAGAAGCCAATTACGCTCGCAACTGCTTACTCGCGCGGCGTCTCATCGAGCGGGGCGTGCGATTCGTTCAATTGTTTCATGAAGCTTGGGATCAACATGGCAATCTCAAAGCGGGCGTTAAGCAAAATGCCCTGGACACCGATCAAGCGAGTTCTGCGCTCGTTAAAGATTTAAAGCAACGTGGGCTACTGAAGGACACCTTGGTGATTTGGGGAGGTGAGTTTGGACGCACTCCGATGGTTCAAGGTGGCGATGACGGCCGAGATCACCATAATCGTTGCTATAGCTTGTGGTTAGCCGGTGGCGGACTCAAAGGAGGTTTAACCTTTGGCAAGACCGATGATTTTGGCTTTAATGTCGTGGAAAATCCGGTTCATGTGCATGACCTAAATGCGACCCTCTTGCACCTTCTCGGCCTGGATCATCTCAAACTAACCTATCGATTCCAAGGACGCGATTATCGATTGACCGATGTTCACGGTAAATTGGTCAAGGATATCCTCGCATAAGCTCAACGCATCCTTTAAACTATCGCTACCGCCAGTTATCCCTCCATTTTGTTTTTCACGCTGGTCATCCCCTGCAGAATGCCTCCGTCCCACCTTTTTTGGAGTGCCATCCATGGCTCATCGATCACCTAATGTTGGCTCGCTCAGGTCGAGACGCGACTTCTGTAAGTGGACGGCCCTCGCTGCTGTGGCAAGCCAACTCCCAGTTTGGAATCCTCCAACGCTTGCAAATCATGTGTCGTCAAAGTGGCTTACCATCGAGTCCATTGAACGTGTGACGTTGAATGTGCCCTTTCGCGAGACTCCTGCTCGGGCCATGGAGAAAGAAGTTTCCCATTGGGTCTACTCCGAAGTACTTCAGGTTAAATTAAAGTCTGGAGTCGTTGGCTTCGGCGAGACCATGCTTTTTTATACCTGGCGAACGACTAGTGATGAAATCGTCCAGAAAGCTATCGGCAAGAATGCTGCAGAAATGATGTGGCTGGACGATTTGGGAGCAGGCCTGCAAATCGCACTCTTCGATGCGGTGGCCAAGACACTTGAGATTCCGGTGCACGCCTTGCTGGGCTCAAAGATATATGACAAAACTCCTTTGTCTTGGTGGAATATCGACACCAGCCCAGAAGATATGGCTGCGGAATGCAAGTTGGCTTTTGACCAAGGTTATCTCGCCTACAAAACGAAAGGGAGACCCTGGTTTGACCTGTGGGAACAGATGGAACAAGCCACTAAGGTTGTTCCACCTGAATTCAAAATCGACATGGATTTCAATGACACGCTGCTTGATTCCGACCGCGGTATCGAGATCCTAAAGCAATTCGAGCACTACCCTCAAGTTGATATTTGGGAGACACCTATTCCTCAATCGGATGTCGCCGGCAACAAACGAATCACTGCCGAAATGAAGGCTAAGGTCGCTATGCATTACGGCAACCCTAAACCGTTGACCGTCTTTCAAGAGAAAGCATGCGATGGATTTGTGTTGGGGGGAAGCGCTAGAACGCTCATGGAAGCCAATGCGGCATGCCGAATTGCAGATCTCCCTTTCTGGCTCCAATTAACGGGAACTGGAATCACCGCCGCTTGGTCATTGCACTTCGGAGCTGTTCTGTCTCAGGCCCAATGGCCAGCAGTAAACTGTCATCAGCTCTATACTCATAACTTGCTTACTGAACCGATTGTAGTTCAAGCGGGCAAAGCAACCGTTCCCGATAAACCTGGATTGGGATTTGAATTGGATCAGTCAGCTTTGGAGAATTTTCGAACCAATAAGCCAATGAACCGGCCCGATCCACCTAGACTGATCGAAACAACTTGGCCCGACGGCCGTCGAATGTACCTCGGAAGCCATGGAGTCCTTAACTTTATTCTAAAACAGGCCAATCTAGGGAACATTCCTTTCTTTGAACGAGGTGTCACGACACGCGTGATCCCCAATGACGGATCAGCAAAATGGAAAGAGCTCTACGATAAATCAGGTCCCGATAAACCTCTCTTTGTCTAAGAGCCAGCCACCTAATCACCTCGCCCAATAAGTAAATTAATTTCGAGTCTGCCTTGCAAAGCTAGCGAGTCGCCGATGCGAATATTAGATGGCGAGTTGGACAGTATTCGTTTCGTCTGTTGACAGCAGTGAGGCTGACCTCATTTGTTTATCGGTTCAAGTCTCCGCTCTACCGTGCTCTTTATAACCAGGTAATTTGGGCAAAGCCGATAGCGCTCCCGCCAAAACATTATTTCTATAATCTCGACGAAAGCGAAGGGGAGTCGTTCCTGTCAGAAATTTGAATTTCTTTACAAAGGAACTGTGATCATAAAATCCACACCGCTGAGCTACGGTAGCCACAGTTTCAGATGAATATTTCAGAAGTGAAATGGCTTGATGCAAACGAATTTGCTCGAGAAATTGATGGGCAGTGATCCCCAGTTTCTCTCGAAAGAGATGCATGAAATGGCTGCTCGAAAAACCGCAGGCCTCGGCAAGGTTCTCGATGTTCAACTTTTGATCGTATTGTTTCGTGATCATTTCGATCGAGGGCAAAAGCTTATTGAGATCATCATCTTTTCCCATTAGATCTGAGTAACGTCGATTGGTGGTGATAAGTCCGATAACCTCCCCGGCACCGTTTCTCAAGGGCCATTTACTCGAGAAGGACCACACCGCCGGCGCGTCAAAAAAAAGAGACGCATGAATTTCATTCAGCAATGTCTTTCCCTCAGCCAACACCAATAAATCATTTTGTCGAAATCGATCGGCTACGATGCGTGGAAAGATATCATAATCGGTTTTACCGACAATATTTTCCCCTTCAGGAAAGTGGATCGCTTGCCTCAACTCTCGGCTCATATAAACGTATCGCGAATCGCGATCCTTGATCATGAACATCGCGTCTGGAAGGTACTCTAATGCTTCGAGAACTTGTCTTAGATCTCGCAATTCATCGAAGAATGCTAACTGAAACGCAGCCACGTTTCGAAATTTAGTCTGCGACATCAATCACCTTAGCCTCAATGCATTCCCAGAATATCGATCTTCATGACAAAAGGGATGAACCTGTCCTCAACGTGCCATTGAGACTCGCCTTCTACTTTGCCTTCTCTCTTAGCAACTTCCAGATCGTAGCTTTTTACTATTTTTTAAGAGCTCTGCACAAGACATCCCATGGCAAATTGAATTACAATTAGCAGCGAAACGAGAGTCGTGATCCTGAAAATGATGCGTGTAAACCGCTAGCTTTTCATCAGCCGCGAGAATCGGAATGTACCAAACCACCCTCCTATTTACCACGCTTAGCTTCATTGCGTCGATCGCAATTGCAGATGAGTCGACGGCCAATCGCGAGTTTTTCGAGCAGCGGATTCGTCCAGTATTGGTAAAGTACTGCTATGAATGCCACTCGGCAGCCTCCGCTTCACTCGAGGCAGGCTTGCAACTGGATTATCGCGGTGGACTATTGCGTGGTGGTGAAACGGGCCCAGCGATTGTGGTAGGCCAGCCGCTCAAAAGCAAATTGATTACCGCGCTCAAGTATGAAGCGTTGCAGATGCCACCTGATGGCAAATTGCCCGATTCGATCGTGCGGGATTTTGAGCGATGGATTGAACAAGGAGCTTTTGACCCGAGAGAGTCACCTCCATCACCCGCATCGGCTGCTAACGAAAGTTGGAAAGCCAAATTGAACGAACGAAGCCGTTGGTGGAGTTTGCAGCGTCCAGCAGAAGTGCTCATTCCACCCATGGATCATGTCGCGAACGAAAGCGATTCGTGGCAGAAAGAAACGGTGGACCGATTTATTCGTCATAAGCAAATGGAAGTGGGTTTATACCCCGCCCCAACAGCTCCACCGGAAGTCTTACTCCGACGACTCTCATTTGTGCTAACTGGTTTGCCTCCTACACCAAGCCAAGTAAGCGAGTTTGAACAAAAATGGAGGGTGGATGCCGATACCGCCTACACGCAGCTCGTGGATTCAATGCTTGAATCACCCCATTTCGGCGAACGATTTGCTCGCCACTGGATGGATGTCATTCATTATACAGACACCTATGGCTACGAATGGGACATTGCCGCAAAGGGCTCATATGAATTTCGAGATTATTTGATTCGAGCGTTTAATAGCGATATCGGTTTCGATCAGTTTATCCGAGAACATATTGCAGGCGATCTATTGCCCGAACCGAGACTTAATTTGCAACAAGGCATCAACGAAAGTCTTATCGGACCTATGTTCTTTCATTTCGGAGAACGACGCCACGGGAGTAGCCTCGATTTCGCAGGTGTTCATCAGGAGATGATCGATAGCCAGATCGATGCTTTTTCGAAAACATTTCTAGGAATGACCGTTGCGTGTGCTCGATGTCATGACCATAAACTCGACGCTGTTTCACAGAACGATTATTACGCTTTAGCGGGTATGTTCATGACACCCCGATGGACAACGCGCAGTATTGATACTTCGGACAAATACGCATCCTCTTTAAAACAACTTATCGATATCCGCGAAACGATCCGAGAAAAAATCGCTGCGCTCTGGAGCCGACATCTGGATGAGCATCCTCTGGAGCTGTCACGATTGCTCACGGACGATCGAACCGGAGATAAAATCGAATCCCCCGCATTTCCCTTGGTGCACTTACTCACCGATATTGAATGGCAATTGAGGCCAATACAAACGGCGACCGCGCAGCAACCAGATACAACTTTAACTTTAGAAAATGATGGATTCACGATACTGGCAAGCAGTTCGCTCGTTCCAGAAAAGGACTCCTATGTCATAGTGGCGAAAGCCGCCGCTGGAACAGTAAGCGACTTAAAGCTAGAAGCACTCACGCATCCGTCCCTCGGAACCAATGGTCCCGGCCGAACTCCTCATGGAAATTTCGTGCTCAGCTTCATACGAATTCAAGTCACTCCGGACGGATCGGACCAAGCGATTGACGTCCCCATCCTATCGGCTAAAGCGGATTATGAACAACCGAATTACCCAATTTCAGCAGCGCTCACGCCGGCCCAGGATGGATGGGGAGTCGGTTTAGGTGGCAATGTGAACCGTAGTGCGTTGTTCAAATTTGCTAAGCCCGTTGAACTTCCGCAAGGTGGCCAATGGAAGGTCACGCTTGAGTTCAATCTAGGAAGTGGTCATATCTTAGGGCGTTTTCGACTTGCAACCGGATCTGCTTCGCTGGATTCAAATAGCGATTCTCAAATGGTTCAGCAGAAATGGAGCAAGCTTAAAGAGCAATGGCAAAGCGAGCGTGCACGACGATTGGAGCATAATCGTCGCTTTACTTCTTTGACAGATTTTTCCACAAGGCAGCTACCAAGTCCTTTCATAACCGATGGGGTTGGAATCGATTACGGTTGGTCCCGCGAATGCACACCGCAAATCGCTTTGGAAGGCGACTCGATCCTAGCGTCAATACTTCACAGGGGTATTCACACACACGCCCTAACACCAAAATTGCCTGGTGCCATTCGCTTGCCGGAGCCGGAGCATTTTCCACAAAAACATATCAGTCTTCAATTAAGTGGGGGTGAATGGGGCGGCTATCGCACTGTGCCCCAAAATGCGTTTCTCAACGAAGGACCTCAATTTTTTGATCCCAATGCACCCCGAACTTGGTTTACTGTTTCGACCGTACCGCTGCGATATGGAGTGACTCGCGTTCTGACGGAGATATCTACCCCTGATTTAAATGCTAACTTCCCGCCGCGAACCGGAGTGGCGAGAATGGGTAATACGCCTCTCTCCAATGACGACCGCGGCTACGATAAACGAGGTTGGTTCAGTATCACCAGCGCGGTTGCACACGATCAACCTGGGCACCCCCTAGATGAACTTGCGTGCTTCGAGTCTCTGTACGAATCCCCAGCACCAACATCAAATAGTGAAATTCAAACGCATATATCGAAATGGATTCGCGATGCAATCTTGAGATTTGCCAACGATCAAGCGAAGCCGGGCGATGCAATCTTACTGCAATGGCTTTTACAGAAAAATCTCTTACCGAACACGCTCAGCCAAGAAGCCGATTTACGATCCGCCGTCGAGCATTATCGAGAGGTGGAGGCTTCCATCGAATTCGGACGAACCGTCAACAGCATGGATGAGCGTGGATTGCAGCCTATCGATTATCGTCTCAATATTCGAGGCGATGTTCACAACGAAGGGGATCACGTTCCCCGGGGTTTTCTCGAGGTGTTTGCCGACAGACCGAATGTAGCAAATACCCAAAGTGGACGCTTGGAATTAGCTGCTTATCTCTCCGATTCCCGAAATCCGCTTGCCGCGCGTGTCTATGTAAATCGTGTTTGGCAATGGATCTTTGGAACCGGTATTGTCGACACCCCGAGTGATTTTGGAAAACTTGGCGGGCAACCTTCTCATCCCGAATTGCTCGACTGGCTCACACTCCGCTTCATCACGGAAGGTTGGTCTACCAAAAAATTAGTGCGTAGACTTGTTTTGAGTCAAACCTTTCGTCAATCAGGTAAGATTTCTGCATCAGCGATAGAGAAAGATCCGGCAAATCGACTATTGCATCACTATCCAACTCGACGCTTAGAGGCCGAGGCAGTACGAGATAGCATTTTAGCTGTCTCGCAGAAACTCGATCGCTCTCTTTTTGGTCGCCCCATTCGCCCCCATCGTTCTGCTCAGGATTCCCAGAAGCGTCTGTTCTCTGGTCCGATCGATGGTATGGGACGTCGCTCCTTATACTTGGAATTATCCGTAATGCAGCCACCTGAATTTTTGGTTGGCTTTAACCTCCCTGATCTCAAAACATCTGTAGGACGGAGAGATATTACCAACGTACCGGCCCAAGCCTTGATACTGATGAACCATTCCTTCGTGACTGAAATGTCCAGGTATTGGGGCCAACAGTTAGCAGGTTCATCGTTGAACTCCGAAGAGCGGATTGCTCAAATGTTTGTAGCAGCCTACGGTCGAACTCCCTCAAAAACAGAAATCGACCGCTGGTTGAAAATGGCTAAGGAGATTAGCAAGCCGAGCGCGGATCTAAATCAGGATGCTGAGGTGTGGGGCACGTTAGCACACGCGATCTTTAACAGCAAGGAGTTCCTGTATTACAGGTAGTTCATAATGTATACAAAATCTGCAATACAATCATCCTTTTCCCGACGTGATTGCTTGAAGCTCGGTGCATCCGGCATCGGATGGCTCGCTTTTTCCGCCCTCGTACAGGGATCGCAAGGACCCACGATTGTTCCACAGGCGCGAAATATCATTTTTTGCTTTATGGATGGTGGCCCAAGCCATGTGGACACCTTCGATCCTAAGCCGATGCTTTCCAAGCATCAAGGAGAAAAAATCGGCGATTCTGCTGTTTCCGTTCGATCTCAATCTGATGCCAACCGCGTGTGGTTTGGAAGTCCATGGCGATTTCGCCAGCATGGCGAAAGTGGGCTATGGATAAGCGATTTATTTCCGAAAATCTCTCAGATCGCTGATCGTCTGTGTGTTGTTCGCTCTTTAGTCGGCGAGTTACCTCTACATGGCCAACAGAATCTTCTGTTGCATACAGGGCGGATACTGGGCCAAGCTCCGAGTATCGGCGCATGGATCAATTATGGCTTAGCTTCCGAGAACCAAAATTTGCCTGGCTATGTTGTATTGAATAACGACTGGGTTCCCAATGGCGGCTTGGAGAATTTTGGCAGCTCCTATCTTCCTGCCTCAAATCAAGCAACCTTAATTCGAGCCAACGGAGTAGCCGTCGACAATATCGTTCCAACGATGCAGCAAACTGTTCAACAGAAAATGCTTCAACTTCTTGCGGAACAGGATCGCGAATTTGCTAAGCAAACCTCCAATGCGGCTGCTGTGCAGGGTGCGATTGCCAATTATCAAACGGCTTTCCGAATGCAAGATGAGATTCCCAATCTACTTGACATTTCGCAAGAAACAGAACACACCCAAAAGCTCTACGGGCTCGACTCATCCGATCCCCATCAGCGACTTTATGCGACGCAAGCTCTTCGAGCGCGGCGTCTCATCGAAGCGGGTGTTCGATTTGTTGAAATAACTTGTCCTAGCTTTGATGGCAATAATTCCCCTTGGGATCAGCATGGCCAACTCAAAGTCAATCATGAGAAAAATGCGAGAGTTACCGAGCAATCTGTCGCAGCGCTCATCATCGATCTTGAGCAGCGTGGGCTTTTAGAAGAGACCATTGTTCTTTGGGCTGGCGAGATGGGGCGTACACCGCATACGCCGGCCATCCATGAAGGTTGCGGTCGTGACCATCACGTCGACGGCTATTCAATTTTTATCGCAGGGGGTGGATTTCGCGGCGGTATGACCTACGGTGAAACCGATGAATTTGGAAATTCGGTCGTAAAAGATAGGTGCGATATTCATGACATCCATGCTACCATAATGCACCAATTAGGGATCGATCATCAAAATCTTACATTTCGACATGGCGGCCGAGATCATCGACTCACCGATGTGCATGGAAGTGTACTCAAAGATTTGCTTGTCTAAATCTTAAACTCTGCCCAACTTTTTATACCAACTCTATCTACAAACTCATCGGCATGCCAATGCGTGTTGAATTAGCAAATACGGGGCAATAGAGCACCTGTGGGTTCGTGCAAAGCAACTTCTCGGCCAATACCCCGTACCATGGAAACAGGTGCATGCCGTTGCTTTACTACTTTGCCGATGACCACCGCATGTTGGCTGATTGTTACCGATCGCATCGCCGCCAGAGTTACCTCACTATCCTTACTGGATACGATTAAAACCATGGCTCCCTCATTGGCAACAAATAGGGGATCCAAACCTAATAATTCCGTTAGGCCTCGCACATCGTCCCGTACGGGAATATGTCGCTCTTCTATGGATATCGAGATTTTCCAGTGATGCGCCCACTCATGTAACACGGCAGCGACGCCTCCTCTTGTGGCATCACGCATCGCTTTTACAGGAATATCGTTTTCAATCAAAGCATGCAGTACGGGCAATAAAAGGCCGCAATCGCTCTCAATCGGATTCTCCACCAAACCTGGGTTTCTTGCCGCCATAACTGCCATACCATGACAGCCAATGGGACCGCTAACGATGATGACATCACCATCATCAATTGGATGAGAAAGAAGAGTAGCAGCTTGACGGCGAACACCTATCCCGCTGGTATTGATAAAGATGCCATCCATTTTCCCCTTCGGAATCACTTTAGTATCACCGCAAACCACTTCCACATTGGCTCGCTCACTCCATTCACAAACACTATCGAGGATGGTCACCAAGTCGCGGCAGGGAAAGCCTTCTTCCAAGATTAAGCTCAAACTGATCCACCGCGGCAAGGCGCCGACCATACATAAATCGTTGATTGTGCCGCACACCGCCAATTTCCCAATATCACCACCGGTAAAAAAATAGGGATCCACTACGAAGGAATCTGTCGTAAAAGCAAGTTGATGAATATCGCAGGTCATCGAGCCAGCATCCGACCGCTCCGAGAGTGACGCTCCTTTAAATCGAGAGTAAATAAATCGATCTAAAAAATCACGACTCGCTTTGGCACCCTCGCCCACCGTTAAGGATATAAGATCTGGGTGAGTGAGTTGCGTTGTCGGACAATGTAAACTATTCTCTCTACCACTCATAGCTTTAGCTCTTTCTCTCACTCCATTGCCAGATCGGACTCGCGACGATCATACTGAAAATAGGCCGCACATGCCCCTTCCGAAGAGACCATCGGGGCTCCACACGGAGTTTGAGGAGTGCATTCTTTACCGAAATGTGGACAGGCTTGTGGTTTGATTCGCCCCATCAAAACATCTCCACTGCGGCAGAGGATACTATTCTTCAGAACCACCAAAGTTCGATCGAATAACTTTTGCTCAATGGACGCGAAATCTCGGCAGGTTCTTTTGTGGGATGCTACATCAGTCGCAGTCGTCTGAACGGCATTGAACATTTCGTACTTTTCCCTGAGGCGATAACCTCCGCGCGGCACTAAACCGAGCCCGCGCCAATCTTGATCGCTAACCGCGAATACTTCACGCATACAATCTTGTGCTCTTTCGTTTCCGCTCTCTAGTACGACACGGCTGTAACTGTTGGATACCGAAGATAGTTTCTTTTCTAGAAGCATCACGCATTGATCGATCCCCACAAGTAAATCGAGCGGTTCGAAGCCTGTGACGACGATCGGAACTTGATAACGCTCAGAAAGTGAAATGCACTCTTGCGTACCAACGACCGTACAGACATGACCGGCTGCCAGGAAGCCATCGATCCGACAGTCACCTTGCTGAAGGATATGCTCCATCGCAGGGGTCACTCGCACATGGGACAACAGAACAAAAAAGTTCCTCAATTGATGCTTCGCCGCTTGTAAAATAGCAACTGCAGTTGCTGGCACCGTGGTCTCGAAACCCACAGCCATAAAAATAATCTTTTTGCTCGGTTCTGCTGCAGCGATTTTGACAGCATCCAGCGGGGAATAGACGGTTTTTACGTTCCCGCCTAACGTTTTAGCTTGCGCTAAACTGATAGAACTCCCGGGAACTCGCAACATATCGCCGAAACAAACCAACAACGTATCGGTTTGAAACGAGAACTCTATGGCTTGGTCGAGCGCCGTGGCCGAAGTGACGCAAACTGGACAACCTGGCCCGTGAATCATTTCGATTCGATCGCGGAGCGCTTCTTCAATACCGTATCGCAACAGACCGTGCGTTTGACCGCCACATACCTCCATGATGGTCCACTTGCGACTGCAGCGGGCTAATATGCGGTCCAGCAAGCGGCGGCATTTTTGACTATCTCGAAATTCATCCAGGTATTTCATAGACTCTCTGCCCGCTGCCACTCATCAAAATCAATATCCGATATGGTCGCAAGCATAATTTCAGCCGCTTCCGCATCAATCTTGCTAATTGCAATCCCAGCGTGAACAATAACGTATTCGCCAAGTTGGACCTCTGGCACACACATCATACTCACTTTACGTATCACACCGCCAAAACGGACCTCTGCTTCCGAAAACGGTGCTTCCCGTTCCAACCATCGAACCACTTCTCCTGGTATTGCTAAACACATTTTCATACTCTCTTTTTTTGGATCAGCGCTTCAGCGGTGGTGTATTTCCCCAGCCAGGGCGGCCAGAGTTTGTCCGATCGCTATCCCGGAATCATTAACGGGTATCCTACCGGGCCAAGCGACGTTTCGTTCTTTTTCCAGGTCAAGCTCCTGGACCAAATGAAGAAGAACACGATTTTGAAAGCACCCCCCGCTCAGTGTGAGCGAAACTTGCGGATAAAGATTAGCGATACTTCGAACGACATTAGCTAAAGCTCGATGAAATCTCATTGCCATCTTGCCAACTGCAACCTTGGCTTGAGTGTCGTTGATCATCTGCTTCAGCATGACTCTCCAATCAAGATACAATCGAGGTTGCCCAGAACCCATGTTGGTTTTAACCAGCGGTATATCGTAGCTTTGCTTTTCGTTGACATCGCAGCATTCCTCAAGCAACTGAGCTAGCTCACCCTCGTAAGATATAGGCCGCGTCGCAATTTCTTCAGCCAGTAGAATCGCAGCAACACCATCAAACAAGCGTCCCATACTGCTAGTAGCAACACTGTTCACACCCATTTGAATCATCGTTCTGAGCAATTTGACGGGAACGCGTTGGAATTTCTCCAAATCGCAGTCGCTATCAATTTGATCGCATAATGCAATAGCTATTCTCCAGGGCTCTTTTATGGCTGCTTCACCGCCGGGTAGAGCAAAGGGAAGTAGTGTCGCGACGCGTTCTTGTCCCCAGAGGTCGCCGAAGAAACACTCGCTACCCCAGATTGAACCATCTTCGCCTAGGCCCGTTCCATCCCAGACAAAACCTAACACATTCCGATCGAACCAACCGGGTTCCAAAAGGCTGGAATACCAGTGTGCACGATGGTGTTGTATCGCAACATTTCTTATTGCGTGTTTTTTCGCGAATTGCTCTCCCCATCGAGTCGTAAAATATTCGGGATGCAAATCATGGGCAATCAGTGTAGCTTGAAATCGATAGAGTTCTTGAATTCTTTGCCACTGCTGAAGCATTTCTTCTTGAACCTTCAGCGACTCGATATCTCCTAAGTAAGATCCTAAAGTGATATTTCGTCCATCGCTCCAAGCCAGACATATTTTCTGATGAGCCCCTACACTTAAGACCGAACCTGGGAACTTATTCGGTTGGGATTTCCAACATGCAGTTTGCAGGTTCCAAGCTTTCGGTGTTAATCCTCGAGCCGGTCTCACCGTCATAAAACCGGTACCGTATGCTAAGATAACCGAGTCATCCAGTCGCTGTTGAATGGGGCGATTATGATCAATGATATGTGGGACAGTTTCCGAGAGGCTATTATTGAAGAGCAACATCTGATTCAAGTCGAGAGACATTGGCTCGCCATCTAGGTTTGCGCTACTGACAACCAAGGGGCCAACATGCTGAACTATTTCATCGTGCAGCATGGACGTTGGAATCATGATACCGAGGGACTGAATTTCGTTTCGCGCATATTGCGATAATTTTCGCACCATTTCCATGTTCAATTGATTTTTGGCGACGATGATAATCGATCCATCCGGCTCCAAGATTCTCTTTACGATTTTCGGTTCTGTCACCCAATGATGAACATCTGCGAAATCAAGCATTACCGCGAGAGGTTTTCGCGGCCGACTCTTCCATTGCCGCAATTGTATCACCGCTATATCGCTCGATGCGGCAGCGATCCACTGATAGCCCCCGATTCCTTTCAGTCCAACAACTTCATTCCTCTGAAGCGCAAAAATTCCTTCCCGTAAACCTATTACTTGAGGACCACAGCGAGAACAGGCTATTGACTGGGAATGCAAACGACGATTATTCACATCTCCATATTCCTGTTCACATTCTGTGCAAACGGCAAACGACTTCATCGACGTCAGGCTTCGATCAAATGGAAGAGCGTGAAGAATGGAGAAGCGTGGGCCACAATCGTTGCAGGTAATCAGCAAATAGCCTTCTCGACGATTTCCGGTTGTTCGGTACTCGAGTCGACATTGCTGGCAAGTTATTCTATCCAGCGGCATATAACCCGAAATTTGTGCATCGCGGCCGTCGCTTTTTGCAATACAGAATGACGAGTGGTCGATGGGGGTCACTTCCTCTTCGAGATCGAAAATAAGGAATCCCGGCAATTTGTCCTTTTGATGCAAATGCGTTAAAAAAGTCTCTATATTCTCTTTAGCGCCTTCAATCCACACTTCGACCTGCGAGTAGCGATTGCGGACCCAGCCGAGCAAATGATTTTCGCGAGCCAGCCTGAGAATAGCTGGTCGCATTCCAATACCTTGCACCGAGCCGCTGAACCGCAGAAGTCGCGCGATTCGCGGATTCGACTCTGATTGTATCGGCTTGCCATTTACTTCGTCACTCAACGGTCGCATTCCGTGACTCTCTCATGCTTGAGCAGCGCGAAAGACTTTTCCCTTTGTTCCTCAAGATAGGCGCAAAACGTATCGATGCCGGATTGTTTCAAAGAAGATAAAACGAAACAGGCTAAGTTGGGCTGTATAGATTTCGCGTCATTCAATGCCGCTTCGACTCGAAACGGGACATACGGGAGTAAGTCAGATTTAGTGATAATAAGTGACTGGCTAGTGCGAAACATTTTCGGATATTTACCTGGCTTATCATCACCATCGGTGACACTGAGCATCACGACACGCAAATGTTCCCCCAGATCATGTGACGCTGGACAAACGAGGTTTCCAATATTTTCAATAAAAAGAAAGTCAACGAGTGGGTCGCCGAGGGCCATACGACCACGATGAACTAGGGGTAGCTCTAGATGGCAAGCCCCACCGGTAGTGAGTTGGGTCACTGGGCAGAAGGGGGCAAGCCTTTGAGCATCGCGATCTGTTTCTAGATCCCCCACAAGAACCGCCATGGAATATCGATTCTGCCAATACTTGGCCATTTCGGCCAAGAGCGATGTTTTTCCGGAGCCCGGTGAGGAAACGAGGTTTACAACAAAGGTGCCGCGCAGAAGCAATTCCTGACGCTCGGCCTCCGCATCTCTTCTCGCCTCGGCTTGTACATCTCTTCGCACGATGATCGTTTGCATCTTTCGTTTCCCATCTACTTAGATTGGCTCGTCGAGCGTTATGGTCAAGATACGCACGGACTCTCCTTGCGTTATCTCGATTTGCTGTGATCCACAGTTTGTACAGGCGAAAACAAACGATTCAATTTCGAACGACTTGCTACATTGGTCGCAATGCGCCAGCAAAGGAACGCTTTGAATTTTGAAATCCATTTTAGGTTGCGTAGGGTTTTGCTCGTCATCAAGGGCAGATGCTAATAGAACTGCCTCCACGCCAGACATCAGGCCCACTTCAAGTTCAACGGCAGTAACACGGCGTTGCGGATATTCTTGGCGGAGTACATCTATTTCGCGGAGGATATTTCTTGCCAGCGATCTTTCATGCATAGACTGCCTCCAGTTTCTCGACGATTTTTTCCATGGAAGCTAAGTCTTGAGATGATATCGGCTGCAATGCGCCGCAGGTTTTGACGGGAATTCCTATAATCGTCACATCGCTTGGCAGCAGTTGCAGTTCCTCTGCAAGCCTCAAAGCTTCGACTAACCCATATCCATGTGTACCACGGGATATAGACGATAGTAAATCTGTTGTTGGCCATTTCCAAAACTTAATTTCATCGTTGTCGAAGCCACTAGCAGCATCGATTAGTATCAGTTCCACGCACGTATCCAAAATATCGAGTAGATCTAGTGGCTTGGCAATTAATTTAAAATTAGCCACAAAGTTACCTCGATGCTTCAACCTCTCTACGATCGACCATCCCACTTGATCATCACCCTGAAAGGATCCGATACCAACAATTAAACGCTGCATTTCCTCAGTCCTCTTTCTGAATCCGTCGAACCTTGAGGAAGTGAGTTGAGCAACTTATACAGGGATCATAGTTTCGAATCAATTTCTCGCAAGTTTGAGCCACATAGGCATCGTCGCACTCGAGTAGCCCTGGTAGAGCCTTATACAAATCCTGTTCAATTTGCCGTTGATTTTGTGAGGTTGGGGGAACGATCTTCGCGGATCTAACTGTCCCATCTGAATTTAGATCATATCGATGGTAAATCAAGCCTCGAGGTGCTTCGGTGATAGAACAACCGTGTCCTTCGGAGGGTTGATAGTCTTGACGAGCCTTAGTTGTTGGCTCAAAAGCTTTAATAATTTCCAGTCCTTCTTCGAATGCCTGAATCAACTCAAGTGCTCGCGCGATGATGGAGTGATACGGATTAAACGTGGGAAGAACCCACTTTATTTCTTCCGCTAAACGTTTCGCGGTCGGTGATAATGAGTCGTAATTCAAATGAACGCGAGCCAGCGGCCCAACTTGGTAGGGCTTTTCGCTTCCTTTTCTCCGAGAATGGAGCGCCGTGGAATGGGGGACATGTTCTTCGTAGAAAACATCTTCGTAGTCGGATATCTGCAAGAGACCACCATCCGAAGAAGCAACGCTTCCTGACATAATCGCATACTCTCGCGGACTTTGCAGAGCGACGTATATGGACGGCGAATGAAAGTCCGGAAATTCAAAACTGCCAACCCAGCGTGTGATTTCGATCGAGGCTTGCAGCCCCCATCGGAAGTCTTCGATTAGTGCGTTTAGCTCCTCGCGACGCGGAAGTCGATAGAAGCCACCTACGGCCAGACTGATGGGGTGGATCGCGCGACCTCCGAGTATTTCCAAAACGTGATTACCGATTTTTTTCACTTTCAAGCCGCGTTGTACGGCCTGTGGATTCTGCTTGGCCAAGTCCAAGCCGCTATCGCATCCGAAGAAATCAGGGGCATGCAGCAAATGAATATGTAATCCATGGCTTTCAATCCATTCAGCCAGATACATTAGTCTTCGCAGACGTTGGACAGGTACTGGAATATCTATTCCCCAGGCCGATTCAATCGCTTGAACTGCTGTCATTTGATAGGCAATTGGACATATCCCGCAGATTCTCGCCGTGATATCAGCAACCTCATTATGACTTCTCCCGCGTAGAAACGCTTCGAAAAAACGGGGCGGCTCATAGATATTCAACTCAACTCGTTCGATCGCCTTCTGATTCAGGACAATATTCAGCGCCCCTTCACCCTCGACACGTGTGAGAATGGGAACATGAATTTCTCTTTTCTTGGACGATGAATCACTCATGACGACACTCCCTTTTCCTGGGAGTTCTTTGGCGGAACAGTGAGTGGCCAGAGACGCTGGCTTTCATTTGCAAATGCGGGCGAATAGCCATTAAAACTACGAAGCCACATCCCTGCTTCGGGAGCTTGCATCGATTCAAGCAAGACGTTTTCTGATAAACTTACCATGTTTGGATCACTGGAGGGCCCGAAGCAGCCGTAGCAACCTCGATCGAATGCTGGACAAATCGCACCACAGCCCGCCTGCGTAACTGGGCCGAGGCAGGGAGTTCCTTTTGCAACGACAATACAAACCGTACCGCGCCGTTTACAGGGTTGGCACACAGACTCTGAAGATGTTTTGGGACTCGTGCCCCGCAAGAGCGATTGAATAACTTCCAAGATTTGTCTTTTATCGATTGGGCATCCACGCAATTCAAAATCGACTTTCACGTGGTGTGCTATGGGGGTTGATAGTGCAAGTGTTTTGATGTATTCCGGTTTCGCGTAGACTGCTCGCAAAAAGTCTTGATGGTCCGCAAAATTTCGGAGGGCTTGAATACCCCCTGCAGTGGCACACGCTCCGATTGTGATCAGCAGTCGACTAGCGGCCCGCAATTTTAGCAGTCTTTCTATGTCATGTTCGGTGGTAATAGACCCCTCAACCAGCGCGATGTCATAGGGCCCCTCTTCTAACCGGCTTGAAGCTTCCGCAAAATGGGCAAAGTGTATAACCTGCCCCAACGCCAGTAATTCATCTTCACAATCGAGCAAAGTGAGTTGGCATCCATCGCACGAGGCAAATTTGATAACAGCGAGACGAGGTAGTCGGTTCATGGTCAGAGATCCCTCACCAGTAGACTTGCCTGAACGCGATCGTAGGCTAGGACTGGTCCATCCTTGCATAGGAAGTGCGAGCCTAATTGACAGTGCCCGCAAAAGCCGACAGCGCATTGCATATTACGTTCTAGGGAGACATAGATAGAATTTGACTCGAGCCTTTTTTTAAGCAGGCTGCGAGCGGAGTATTCCATCATGATTTCGGGACCACATACGAAGGCAACCGTATGCCGAGGATCACTAAAATAGGTCCGATCGATCAATAATGGGACGACGCCAGTCGTATAACCGAGATGTTGTATATCTCTATCCACAATTACTTGTACATCAATTCCTGCCTCTATCCAACGGGTATGTTCGTATGAGAACAAAATAAGTTCAGGACTTCTGGCACCGATGAAGAGATGGACCTTTCGAAACTCGCCCCGTTTTTGAACAATCGCTTCGATAACCGGCTTGAGCGGAGCCAAGCCGAGGCCACCGGCAACGATCGCAACATCTCGACCGTAATATTGCTGAATGGGCCACGGATTTCCATAAGGACCTCGCAAACCTAGTTCGCTCCCTTCTTTTAAATCTGCGAGCGCATGGGTGACGCGTCCAACATAGCGGATTGTATGTTGTAAAACTCGGTTTTCTTCTGCGTGTCCGCTAATACTGATTGCGACTTCTCCACAACCGGGGACGTAAAGCATGTTGAATTGACCAGGCGCATAAAATATCGGGGCGCGATGTTTCAACTCCATGAAAAAAGTCGCAACATCTTCCACTTCCGGTCGAATTTGTTTAATCACCGCTATTTGCGGCAACCAAATCGATTGCGAAACTTTACTTGGATGGGCCAACTCAGGCATTGCTGGGATCCTCGAATAGAGTAGCAACTTCTTTGGTAAGATCGATGCCGACGGGACACCAAGTGATACAGCGTCCGCAGCCAACGCACCCGGAGGTCTCGAATTGATCGAACCAAGTCCCAAGCTTATGTGTTAACCACTGTCGATAACGCGATGCGATCGTATCGCGGATGGGTGTCCCACTGGTATAGCTGAAATCAAGATTGAAACATGAATCCCATTGGCGCTGGCGGGTGATGTCGCCACTGTTGAGATCACTGACCTCTTCCACAGAGTGACAAAAACACGTGGGGCAAACCATAGTGCAATTTGCGCAACTTAAACAACGGCTTGCGACCTCTTTCCAGTGCGGATGCTTCAACTTACTGCTTAACTCACGATGCTCATCAACATGCGGCATGGTCTTAGTGATTTTTTCGACTGCCTCTTGAGATCGAAGTTGAGCTTGTTGAATCTCAGCACTGGTCGCAAGGCGTACTGGAAGTTTTTCGAGCAGCCAGTCACCAGCTTGAGATCCAACTTCGATCACGAAGCCCTCACTCAGTTCCATCATGGCGATATCGAAGCCCTGACGACAAGCAGGGCCGGTTTTCATCGATGTGCAAAAGCATGTGGAAGCGGGACTAGCACAATGAATGGCGATGATTAAAGCGTCGGAACGCCGTTGTTGATAGAGAGAATCGGAGTGTTCCGGCGTATTCCAGACGCGGTCCTGAATAGCGAGTGCCGCCAATTCGCATCCTCTCACACCCAAGAACGCAAATCGCCTTCGAGGCTGCACCACTTCATCAATCGATAAACCATCCACCGATTTTTTGACTTTGAGCAATTGCAGCAGTGGCGGGGTAAGGAACTTTTTCCAGGAGTGTGGTCCAACGGCATAATTGAACCAAAATGCGTCCCCATTTTCGACCAGTCGATACTTGCCTGGCTCTTGATGATCGGTAAATCCTTGCGGGAGTTCCGTGGCGGAGTTTAATCGATCATAGACAATGGCACCTTGATCGACTTTCGGTCCGATGATCTCATAACCGTTCGCGTTCAGGACATCAAGCAGTCGTTGCATATCCGAACGATTGAGCCAAAATTTCTCTGCATGAGTCGGCTCATTCATTTGAAGCCATCCTTAACATCACCGACGAATAGATCGAGCAATTGCAATCGCGTCGCGGTTAAGCGATTTGCTAGAGCGGTAGCAATGAACCGCATCCAGTGGTAACCGAATTCAGGATGCTCGCGACAGACGTGTTCCAAATAGTCTCGACTCCAGTAGATCAAACGACAACTTGTCATACAAGTTGCACGACAGGTCATACGCCCCGCCGACAGGCCCGAGGATAACATGGCGGACCAAGCGATGAGATCTCCCGATCCGAGCGATAATATCTTGACCATACCACGTCCGGCAACCTTCATCGCCAGATCGACTTGTCCCTCCAACAGAAGATATAAGTATGGATTGAAGTCTCCCTCATCAAAAATAATTTCACCGCTCGGACAATGGCGTTGCTTCGCCTGGTTGACGAGGTTTTGCCAAATCAACGGATCCAACTGATGATGCTCAGCAATTTGATTCAGTTGGCAAGGATCGCTTTTTGACATGGGCACCATTTCTATAGCAGCGGTTGAGAAAGACTCTACTTGGGACCACAGCAAGGCAAAATCCATTCCAATTGATGGCCAAATAGCAAATTTCGACCAACAGGATCGAATCGAAACGGAATTTCCAGGATTCGCCAACTTTTGGAACGGTTTTTGCGAGATTGCTGGCATGGTTGTAACCCGTTGAGCAGTGTAATCCAACCCCATTCGCCCCAGTCCTTGGAAGGAGCCTTTATGGCAAGTCCGCGTCCCACCGATGAGTTTGTTCTTTTCTTCCATCAATTGCAATTGAGCGATGTGCCGAGGGTGGGCGGAAAGAATGCGTCACTGGGCGAAATGGTGCGCGAACTGAGCGGTCGAGGTGTGCGGGTGCCGGACGGCTTTGCTATTACGGCGGAGGCTTATCGATACTTTTTGAAAGAGAATGGACTTGAGGATCAAATCGCGTCGATCCTGTCGGACCTGGATACGAGCGATATCGAGAACCTTCGTTTACGGGGAAACAAAGTACGGTCGGCCATCCTAAATGCCCCAATCCCCCCAAAGCTTGCGACTGTAATCCAACAGGCCTATGTTCGCTTAAGCGATGGAGACATGCAGTTGGACGTTGCGGTTCGTAGCAGCGCTACAGCCGAGGACTTACCCGATGCGAGCTTTGCCGGGCAGCAGGAAACTTATCTTAACGTGCAGGGTATGGCTGCCCTTATTGATACGTGTCGACGCTGCTTTGCATCGCTGTTTACAGACCGAGCGATTTCGTATCGAGTCGACAAAGGCTTTAGCCAAACGGCAATCGCCTTATCCGTTGGCGTCCAGCGCATGGTGCGCAGCGACCTGGGCTCGGCCGGCGTCATGTTTTCGATCGATACAGAAAGCGGATTTAGAGATGCGTTGTTGATCAACTCCGCCTATGGACTAGGCGAGAATGTCGTTCAAGGGTCGGTAACGCCTGATGAATTTTATGTGTTCAAGCCGACGCTGCGGCAAGGATATTGTCCTATTTTGAAGAAAGGTTTGGGCTCGAAAGAATTCAAGTTAATTTACGATACCGGCGGTGGCCGCATGACCCGTAATGTTCCGGTTCCTGTGCCAGATCGAAATAAATTTTCGCTGAGCGATGAAGACATCTTAACCCTGGCGCAGTGGGGTATGATCATTGAAGAGCACTACTCGAACAAGCGAGGTGTTTTCACTCCAATGGATATGGAATGGGCTAAAGATGGTAGGACGGGAGAGCTTTTTATCGTTCAAGCACGCCCCGAAACCATTCATTCTCGCCGCAATACAAACGTACTTGAATCCTATCAGATACACTCAAAGGGCGCCCACGTATTGATAACGGGGCGGTCGGTGGGTGAAAGGGTTGCGAGCGGTAAGATACGTATCATCGAGGATGCTTCTCGACTCATGGATTTACAAGAGGGAGAAATTTTGGTCACGGATAAGACCGATCCAGATTGGGAACCGATCATGAAGAAAGCGTCCGCGATTGTAACGAATCGTGGCGGCCGCACTTGCCATGCCGCAATTGTCAGCCGAGAACTTGGATTACCTGCGATTGTTGGCTGTATCGATGCGACCGAGAAATTGAGTACTGGTGCTAACGTTACAGTGAGCTGTGCCGAAGGGGATACGGGTTTCGTATATGAAGGCAAGCTGAATTTCCAGCGCTCAGAAATAAATATAGAGCAATTGAAGCGTCCCAAAACAAAAATCATGATGAATGTTGCAAATCCCGATGAGGTCTTCTCTCTTGCCTCTGTTCCCAATGATGGCGTGGGACTTGCTCGAATGGAATTTATCATCGCCAATCATATTAAGATCCATCCCTTGGCGCTGCTGAAATATGCCGAATTGAGGGACACCGCCGCAACATCGTTGATCGATTCACTGACAGTTGGCTACCCAAACAAGTCCGAGTACTTCATCGATCGTTTATCGCGCGGCGTGGCTATGATCGCAGCGGCATTCTACCCGAAGGATGTCATAGTGCGTTTAAGCGATTTCAAGAGCAATGAATATGCAAATTTAATCGGTGGGCGCGATTTTGAACCTATCGAAGAAAATCCGATGCTCGGTTTTCGTGGCGCTTCACGTTACTACGATCCCCGATTTAAGGATGCGTTTGGACTTGAATGTGCGGCGATCAAGCGAGTTCGCGAGGATATGGGGCTCACGAACCTTAAAGTGATGATACCTTTCTGCCGTACAGTCGAGGAAGGACGCAAGGTATTGTCGGTCATGAAAGAGCATCACCTAGAACGCGGCGTCCAGGGACTTGAGGTTTATGTGATGTGCGAGATTCCAAGCAACGTGATTGCGGCAGAGTCCTTTGCTGAAATATTCGACGGCTTTTCAATCGGCTCCAACGACTTGACACAATTGACCTTGGGTGTCGATCGCGATTCGGAAATTGTAGCTCACGTTTTTGATGAACGAGACCCGGCGATGCTCAGCTTCTTTCAAATGGCATTGGAGCGAGTGCGAAAAACCGGCAAGAAGATCGGGATTTGCGGACAAGCTCCCAGCGATTATCCCGATTTCGCGAAATTCCTTGTACAGCATGGGATCGACAGTTTATCGCTCAATCCCGATGCTGTGATCAAGACAACGCTGGAGATTTTGAAAGTGGAACAGGAGTGCATGTAAGTCGCTCCTGTCACGTATTATTCAGAAACTTCTAGCTCTGTTAGTTTATTGAGTTCGTTTTGAGTGAGTTCTAAGCCTTTGCGAATTTGCTCGACGAGGTTAGCGTCACCGCGGCTGCCGTATACCGCGCCTGCGGTTTTTGTTTGGTGCGGCGGGTTTCCTCCTGCTGCAGTCCCTTCAAATAAGACCACGCCGGTTTTTAAGTCGTAGCCTACAAATTTACCCACATCAATGTGTCCTTTCGCTCCATTGGAATACTCTCCGTAATACTCCGTGCTCCAGTGACATGCGATAACAATATTTGCCTCGTCCGCATTCTTTGGGAGCCATTCCTTGGGCACCGAAAGCATGATCGGGTCGACTTCATGCAACTTGCGTTTAACCCATCCCGCGTCTCCGGTTCCGACCTGTGTAGTGATAGCTACAATTTTTGGAGCGGCAACGACCTTTTTCAAAGCCGTGTAATCTAACGGGCTGTAAGAATTGTTTCTTGAACCGTTAGCAGTCTCCAAAAGTTCATCCAGTCTCGGCTCGAGAAAAGCATAGGAGTTTTGCAATTTGTTTGTGAGATACTCCTGCCAAGCGATAGCGGCACCTATCCCTAGCATGATCAAAGCAAAGCCAGCGAAAGCGATGCCAGCTAACCGAATTATTCTGAATAAACTCGTAAACATAACTTTGTTCCTTGATATTTCTGAAAGCCTATTCGTCCCCGAAAAACGGCGGCTACCCTAAGGGTCATATCAGTTTCGAAAAGGCTCTAAGATTTTGAGTGCAGATCAACGTCTGTGTTTTAAATGACGGAACTCGCAAAATCTCGGACAATTTGCGGCCAATTTTCCGCGACCTACAGTCTTTGCAGAAGCGATCTTCTCGCTAAATAGATTTGATTCCGATATCTTGATCTGTTAAACTGAGTTAGCCAATGAGGGAAGGATTTTAGTCCCTCACTACCTCCCCCTTTAGTCGTGTCATTTCGAGCTAGGCATTTATCGGAGGCCTAGTGGGTTGCCGTTAGGCTCCCCTCGATATCTTCGCCCGCCATGTGATCGAATGGATATTTGAGACCCATGTCCAATTTAAGTCGCAAACCCGATAGCAACGACAAATTGGGCCCGTTTTTGGAAATCCTTGAGGAGTTTCGGCGACAACATGCCAATGGGGAGAATCCGGACCCGCATTATTTCGCAAAGAAAATTCCAGGGTTGGAAGCAGAGTTGTCGGAAGCATTATCGTTAATGCGTCGCGTTTCCCAACCTGCAGTAGAACGCACATTCCGAGCGAGCGATCAAGAAAGAACATCAATTGCCTCTCCGCCGCTCCAAACGCTTCGACAACTGACCGGCCACAAACTCGGAAACTACGAACTCATTCGCATTGTTGGTGAAGGCGCAATGGGAGTCGTCTATGAAGCGCGGGACATGATCTTAAACAAGCCGGTTGCAATCAAGATCACCAAGAACTGCGAACTAACCGAACTTGGCTCGTTACGTCTAAAACAGGAGGCCACCATTGTCGCTTCCTTGCAGCACGACCATATCGTTCCGGTTTTCGGCTTTGAAGAGCATGGTGGTTACACCTACTACATAATGCAAATGATCGAAGGTTCATCGCTCAGTTGCTTCCGGGATGATCCTCCATCTCTGCTGCGACGCATTCAAGAATTAGAAAAATCTCGAGAACGAAGTACACAAACTAAGAAAACTGAAAAATGGCGTTCAGCCAACAAGCGAAATGTAGAGGGCAAAGCGTACCGAGCCATCGAGTTGGCAGATGAGGTCGCCAAGATTGGTTATGCATTGGCGGGAGCGTTAGACTATGCGCACCGAAGGGGTGTTCAGCATCTTGACGTAAAGCCGAGCAATATTTTGCTCGATGAGAAAGGTAAAGTATGGCTAACGGACTTTGGTTTAGCTGAAATTCATCAGACGCAAACCAGCGAAGGGAATTGGGTGGGGACGATCGGTTATATGAGTCCCGAAATGCTTGGGCTGATGGCGCCAGGTCGTTTAGGGACAAGTGACATTTATTCCCTTGGGGCAACACTCTATTGCCTTATCTCCGGTAGACCGCCGTACGAAGGCGATGGGGAGAAATATCGCGAGTGGATGATTCATGGCAACGTACCATCGCTGCAAAAACTCCTGCCTGGCATACCTCGAGATTTAGAATCGATCATCCTAAAAGCCATCAATCGAGACGTATCGACCCGCTACCAGTCTGCAGCAGATTTTGCAACAGATTTAGATTGCTACCTCAAACGCCTTCCGATTACCAGCCAGCCCATCAAGCTTTCTGACGTGACTCGCAAAGCCATCTATCGAAACAGACATACCTTGATGATTGTCGCGGGTGTTGCTTTCTTGGCGATGGCAAGTTTTTCCTACATCTCTTGGCTCTACTATAAAAGAGCTGCTGTCAGCGAGGAGAACTACTCGGAATTGGTGACCGATTTGTTTCGCGATCTCAATGAAGAAGGCGACTTCCGCAAAAAAGGCGATCCTAAATCTCAATATGAACGTTTGAAATTGATTACTGATTTTCTTGAATCACGCGACAAACAGGGCACTTTACGGGAAAATGAGCGATTTCTGCTAGCGCAATTTCAATACTACGCTGCCAAACAACTCGCTATCCTGAAGATAAATGTCGAAGAAGTGAGCCATAGACTCTCTCGATCTGCCGAGTTATTCACTGAGCATTTCGCTTATTCTAAGGATCCTATTCATCGTCTCGATGCTGCTCGCAGTTTTTTATTTAAAGCCCAGCACGACATAAACAACAACAATCGATCAGGCTTGACAAGCGCAAAGGAGGCGATAGCACTTGTTGAAAAACTTAATGCTGACTACCCGGATGATCTGCGTTTTTTAGATGCAATTGCATGCTATTCCCGCGTTTTATCCGATAGCCACATTGCTGTAAAAGATTACGAATCAGCTTACAAAGCCCTGGATCGTAGTATCGCCGTATCGCTAAAGTTGCAAAAGCTTTCCCCCAATCGTTGGTGGTTTTATGCTTTTAATGAATGCCTAGCAAATCACGCGAAAATTTCATTACTAATAGCCGAAAGGAATTTTGAACAAGTCATTATTCAATCGAACGCGTTATCGGCGCGTATCGAAGCGGTGATTGACGCGATGAAAAAATCAGGTGAAAATTACGAGTCGATGACTCTCTGCCGGTTCTCATGTCGCTCTGCCCATTTGGAAGCGCTACTTGCACTGAAAAAATACGAAGAAGCCCTAACGGAACTCGACGATTCGATTTCCATACACAAAAAATATCTCGAGGAGTTGCCCGACTCATTACTGGGGATGGAGTGTGCATTGTCCATGCTATTGGACAAGGTGCAGGTATTGCGGCAACTCAATTATCCAGATGTTGACATCGAGAAGGCTATTGCCCGTTTTGAAGCGGCGCTGCCGGCGGATGTACAGATTCGGACTCGATTTATGCTATATCACCCCCAAGCAGATAGCAGTCACTATCAACGCAGCCTAGAGCTCTTGGAAAAAAGTAATGAGAAGTCGGAATTTAGCGCTTATGGTTTCAACACTAAGTTGCTCGCATTGTTGTTGCTTGATCGTATACCCGAGGCTGTCGAGTTGAGGAGAGAGATGGTCAGTCGTAACATCCGTATTGGCCGCTTTTATGAAGTTCTCTTCAAACTCAAGTCAGGATACCCGATCGAGGCCCAGCAGGAACTAGCCGCACAACTCGCCAAACTGCCACCTCTAAGTTTTGAAGACCGCGCCGCGATGAATACGATTAAAGCGGAACTGATCAAGAACGGCTTAGTCTGGAATATTCCCTGAATTAGCTCCCACCCATTAATTTCATTAATCTTTACTGACTTAGAGCCTATCCGAAAACCCTAACTGAATAAATGCTATTGCAAGAAAGTAAACCCATCAAGGAAAAGAGAGTTACCACACTTTCCAAATCCAGGATGGGTTTACCATGGA
>JBIKMB010000427.1:0-2702 GCA_044359485.1 Pirellulaceae bacterium
GACCTGGAACTCGATTTATAGTCGAGCCTTCCGAGCAAGAATCTAAGTTTTTCGCGAAGGCTCTCCAATTCCGATTGGAGGGCCTTCTTCGCGTTTAGTACCCCACCCGCCTAAGCGTACACAACAGAAGTAATCGCCCAGCGAATCGCTAAAATCGGTAGAGTCCACCACGGATTGCGTTAAAGTTAAGGGGAAAAAATCGATCGATTTGAGGGAATCTTCTCCCCCACGTAACATCTAACAAAGGATCCATCTTCTTCTCGGTTGTACGGTCTGACGATCATGTCCCAAGGGCCCTCCAAAAATCGCAAGAAATCGACGCGTCAGCCTCGTCTGGAGGTTCTGGAATCGCGGCAACTCTTGGCGTCTCTGCCGTTCGGTGCTCAGCCGGCGGACACCGGGGAGTTCATGCTTGGACGAATTGCGGTGACTCCCGTGCTGCTGGAAAGCAATGGGGCGATCGACGCCAATCAATATGACTGGGGGACCAGTCAAATTCAGGAAGTCTTGAGCAATCTCAATGAAGGACTTCAGTGGTGGGTCGATCTGCTGGAAACCAAGACGCCCGTCCATGATTTGGAATGGATTATCGATGATCGTTTCTCTACCAAACCGGTAGCCACCGCCTATGAACCGATTTCGCGAGTCAGCAATGATTTTCGTTTTTGGGTTCGCGAATTCTTGACCGGGCAGGGTTACAATTCGGCCGGTAGCATCGACGCCGACATGAGAATGTTCAACGATGCCCAACGTAAAAAACTGGGAACCGATTGGTCGTTCACGATCTTTGTGGTCAACTCGCATTTTGACCCCGACGAAAATTTTGCGCAAGGTGGTTCCTTCTCGCGAGCATTTGCTTTCGCTGGAGGACTTTATTTCGTCACTCCATCGACGCGTCCAGCTTCGACCTACGCTCATGAGACAGGCCACATCTTCTGGGCCCGCGATGAATATCTTGGTGGGGGTAGTTTCACTCAACGACGCGGCTATTACAACACACAAAATCTCAACGCTGCGGACAACCCTGCCCCGAACTTTGTCCAACAACCCAGTATCATGACGGCTGGTTCGCTACTGCAAGAAGCGTATGAAAACTTGGTGAGCGCCGCTCCAACTTTGGAACAAATCGGCTGGCGAGATTCCGACAGCGATGGAATTTTCGACGTCCTCGATGTGCCCCTTCAATTGCAGGGGCGAGGCTTTTACGATGCCGGCAGCAACGTTTATCGCTTCATCGGTTCCAGCCAAGCTGGAACGCTTCACAATCTCAATCCATCGGGCCTCCGCAACGACATCACCCTGAACAAGATCTCGCGCATCGAATATCGCTTCGACGGAGGGCCTTGGCAAACTGTTTTGAATGTCAACAGCTATACCGCTACGCTGGATCTTTCCATTCCCATCCCGCAAAATGCGGCTCGCATCGAGATTCGAGCTGCTGGTGATATCGCAGGGATCGAAAGCGTTGCTTACTCCAGCGACACGATCCGCCCCAACATCACGAACGTCGATGGTATCAGCGGCATCACTTGGGTAGACGACGATCGCGATGGCGTTTGGGATACCAACGAGTTTGGTCAACCCAATTGGTTTGTCGACTTGGTCGATAGCCAAGGAAATCCACGATCCCTGCAGACCGTTTTCAACCCAGATAACTTTTCGGCGGGCGAATTACCGAATAACTTCAATTCCCGCGTGGTGTTCTCCGCCAACGGCACCGTCACCGATGGCCGCGTTGGCTTTTTTACCGATCCAGCCGCAGCCCTCGGCCAAAGCTTTCATTCTTATTTGCCAGCCACCGATACTTGGACCAGCGTTTGGACGGACCAAAATCAAAGGCTGCAAGCCAATTTCGCTTCTCCCACTAGCCAAGTGGAAGTGGACATCATCGGAACTAATTCCAACTCCATCGGTCGAATCGATGCCTTCAATGCATCTGGACAACTTGTCGCCCGGATGACCAGTCCAACCTTGAGCAGCGGGCAACGGATTACGCTAAGAGTAGGACGCACCCAAAACGATATCGCCTATGTCATCATCGGCGGACATGGTGCCGGTCGCAGCATCCGGATCGATGACTTCCGCATGGGAGCCACCTCCACAGTAGCCGTCAGTAGCCAAGGACAATATCGCTTCGATAACCTTCCCGCCGGAACCTATCACCTAAAGGCGAGACCCTCCAGCGGATTGTATCTTCCCGTCAGCCCAGCCAATGGCATTCGAACGGTCAACCTGGTGCAAGGGACTCCCGTTTCCAACGTCGATTTCTCGTTCCAATACGTAACCAGCCCCTGGCAAAATTCGGCCAATCGCTTTGATGCCAATTCCAGCAACAACATCACCTCGATGGATGCCCTGGTCATCATCAATGAACTGAATCGGGGAGGCAATCCTGATCTTTCGCTACGCGGCATCAGCACTCCTCCCTACGTCGATGTTTCCGGAGACGGTTTCCTCACCGCCATCGACGCTCTGCAAGTGATCAACTATCTCAACCTCCGCGGTGGAGCCTCTGGTGAAGGCGATGACGATTCCGCCTATTCGGGTAATTCCGGCTCAGGTAACTCCGCTGCTGGCAACCCCGGCAACAGCAACCCCGGCAACAGCAACCCCGGATCTGGCAGCGGTGAAGGGGAAGTCTCTGAACTCGATCGACCTGACTCTCCGCAACGCCGGTTTGCGGTTCCCACCGGGCGACTACA
>JBIKMB010000219.1:0-9622 GCA_044359485.1 Pirellulaceae bacterium
CTAGCTTGGTTTTTGTTGACGAATCAGGTTTTATGCTGCAACCATTGACTCGTCGCACTTGGGCTCCCAAAGGAAAGACTCCAGTGTTGAAAGCATGGGATAGACATGAGCGACTTACTTGCATCACGGCATTGACGATTTCGCCGAAAGCTACTCGTATCGGGCAGTACTTTCAGATTCAACGCACCAATGCCAAAGCAGATCACTTCTTTTGGTTCATTGTTGAGTTGAAGCGTCAATTGAAACGTCCACTGATAGTAATATGGGACCGACTTTCAGCACATCCCAAGGCTGATTCTTACTTTCGGCAGCTCGAGATTGATTGGGTACGATTTGAGTATTTACCCGCATACAGCCCAGAATTGAATCCGGTCGAACATGTATGGACCACGAAGAAATGGGGACGATTATCAAACTGGGCTGCCCCTGGAATTGAGCAACTTGACCATCGGCTCACAGAAGAATTGGGATCGCAAAAGAAAGAGAAGCATCTTCTACGCTCGCACTTCAACTGGGCCAAACTACCACTCGGCTAATGTCGCGTTCCCTGCGCAGATGTCAATAAACGCAAAAAGATTTGGTCAGTATGTACGCGGTCACTGGGCGATCGAATCAACGCTGCACTGGTGCCTGGACGTAACGTTCCGTGAGGATGAATGCCGTGTTCGAAATCGCAATTCAGCCAACAACTTGGCGTGGCTCAAACGCTTCGCACTAAGCCTACTAAAGCAACAAAAAGATAAGCATAGTATCGCTATGAGGTGTCGAATTGCAGGCTGGAATCTACGCTACTTGGCGCAAGTGCTTAGAATACCAACGGTTTAGTATGCGTAAGCCCTGGCGACGTGGTTCAATGATCCTTTGCGACAGGGACTGTCGCGCCGCGATGGGACTGCTACAAGGTTGGGGATTTGGGTTATAATCGGTCCCAGGTGATACATTTCGTGATTTCAACGGCAATCGTGACTTCGATCCACTAGCAAACCAAGGATTTGAATTGTGACCCGAATGACATGGACATTGTTGGATTGGTATGACCAAGACTCTCATCCCCCGACCGATATCCCGACCGACGATGGGAACTTCAGCGTTTATTGGGATCGGCTCCATGGCGGTCGCAACGAAGGCGTAGAACTGCTGCGAATCAACAATGGTCCCATGGAAGTTACCTTCCTTCCGAATCGCGGTATGGGAATCTGGAAAATCACTTGTGATGAGATCCCCATCGGCTGGAATTCCCCAACCCGCGGACCGGTTCATCCACAGTTTGTTCCCATCTTCGATCCCTCGGGGATCGGTTGGCTCGAAGGCTTTGATGAACTTCTCGTTCGCTGCGGCCTGCAAAGCAACGGGGCTCCACAATTCAACTCCCAAGGTCAACTGCAATATCCACTGCACGGCCGAATCGCCAATCTGCCCGTCGAATTCGTCGAACTCACCGTCGATACCCAAGCCAATCAAATCACCATCGAATCGATCACCTGCGAAACGCGCTTCTTGATCTACGATCTGCGACTCAAAAGCACTATCCGCATCCAAGCCGGCAGCCGAAAACTGCTCATCCACGATACCGTTCTCAACGCCTCCGCTCGACCATCCTCCATGCAACTGCTCTACCACATCAATATCGGTCGACCTCTGCTGGAAGAAGGGAGCCAAGTCTTCGTCCCCACGCAACGCATCGTACCCCGCAACGCGCATGCCGCTAAAGACATCAACACTTGGGATCGCTATCTCGCACCCACCGCCGGGTACTCCGAACAAGTCTACTTCACTCAACCGCTGGCCGATCAAGATGGCTGGACCACCACGATGCTGACCAACGCCCAGCAATCGCTCGGCGTTGCTGTTCGCAGCGAAACCGCCACACTCCCCTACTTCATCGTCTGGAAAAATACCGCTGCCGAACGAGATGGCTATGTGACCGGCCTGGAACCTGCAACCGGTTTCCCCAACCCACGCAGCTTTGAGGAATCACAACAACGCGTCATTCCCCTGGCCCCCATGGAACAAAAAGATTTCCATCTCGAACTGGAAATCTTAAACAGCTCCGAATCCGTCAACGCTTGCCGCCAAACCATTGAACGCTTACAAGCCACCGCACCACAGCTGGAACATCAACCCGATCCAACTTGGTGCTCGCCGTGAAGGCCATCCATTATGTTGCGCTCGGAGTGATTTTTGCGCTGAGGTTTGCGGCTATCGTCTTGCCTGGAAACCTCTTGCAAACGGATCCCGATGGCTACCTTCGCTTGGCCAACGCACTGGTTGATTCGGGCGTTTACGGTTTGCTCAATGAGACAGGATTGCCGCAAGCTACCGCTTATCGCCCACCTTTGTATCCTCTGTTATTGGCAGCAACCCTATGGTGCTCAGGTTCGGCATCGCTCTGGGCAATCGCCGCGCTGCATGCGAGCCTGGCGACATGCTCTGCCGCGCTGCTGCTGAACATTGCACGCATCTTGCAATTGCGATGGGCTCTTATCGCTTGCTTGCTCTTCTCTCTCGATCCGCTGCTGATCCGCCAAAGCCAATTGATCATGACGGAAACTGCGGCCACCACACTGGGACTGTTTTCTTGGTGGCTGCTGCTCGCGCAAGAACGATCGGGCCAGCCCAGTACAACATCCTCGCACGGCCCATCCTCTCGATCGACACGATCAAAATGGGTTCTCTCGATCCTCGTCGGCTTCAGTTTCGGTATCGCCACGCTCACCCGCCCCACCGCCGCAGTCTGGCTGGTGTTTTGGGTCGTCTATGATCTGATCCGAGCCTCGCTACTTCACAAAGTCTCGATCCAAACGACTTCGCAAAATACCTCCCAGCATACGGTTCAAAAGGCTTTTCAAAGAACCGCGTGGCAGCTCATCGGTTTTGCCTTTGTGCTCACACCTTGGATCGCCCGCAATCAAGAGTACTTCGGCAAACCCATTTGGGCTACAACCCACGGCGGTTACACCTTGCTGCTAGCCAACAATCCAATTCTCTATGATCATTTTGCAACTGGATCTGTATCGCGCGATTGGGACGAAGATCAATTTCATCGGTGGTGGCATGAACGCCGAACAATCGATCGAACTCGACCTGACTACACCCAACATCACCGCGAAGTGCTCGAGGATCAATTCGCTCAGAGCCTAGCGATCGAAACGATGCAAACTCGGCCATGGATGTTCGCGTGGTCCAGCCTGATACGCATCGGTTGGCTCTGGACTCCCTTGCCCAATCCACGCCCTGACTCTTGGATCAAATGGCCGATCGCCACTTGGTACCTCGCCCTCTACAGCCTAGCCCTTTTGGGTGCTTGGACTTTGGGACCCAAGAACTGGAGCAGCCCGTGGTGGATAGGCTGGTTGCTGCTGATCAGCCTAACATTAGTTCACTCTATCTACTGGAGCAATATGCGGATGCGGGCCCCTGCCCTACCGCTGCTCTACCTGCTAGCGGCTCAGTTTGCGGAAACTCAAATCCCCTTTTTTCGCAGGCTTATGCAGCCATACACCCCTCAAATGAAGTAGGAAAGAACCCTTTTGAGCCGCTGTTAAGCTAGGGAGACTTGTGGCCGGTATTTGCCATTGCCAAGAAGACGAGCGACTTCTATATTCTTGGGCTTCTCTCAGGGAATCTGTTGATTTGTAAGTACTGAATTGGGGAATGCCATGACGCTGGACAAGAGCCTGAAAGTTCGGGCCGGCGCTATTAAATCTCGCAACGTGCTCACGCGTGCCGAGCGATTGAAGCGACTTCAAGAATTGGACAAGTGGAAGGACGGGGATGCCCTGGTCGGCATGCCAAAAGTTCGAGTGGTCAAAGTATCACTCAAGAAGAAGAAGAAAGTTAAGACCGAAGAAGCCGACGACAAGAAGAAGAAAAAGAAGTAGTGCGGCTCGGGAGTTGATGTTGCCAATCGTTTTTGGCGCTCAACTCGATCGCTGTTGGCTACGGCCGGCAGGGTCTTTGGGTGATTTTTTGAAGTATTGCCTTGGCAACTCGAAATCCCTCAGAGTTCTATAAGACGAAAAATTTGCAAAGCCGCTCGATCCAACGAGCGGCTTTTTTTTCACTTCTCACTCGCTTAGCGCATGTCGGGCTTCGACTTCAAGGCTCACCAAGAAGGCTAGCGCGTTGGCAAATTGCTGGGGCGTAACAGTGTCCATATTTTCTTTTAGCAGCAGCTTCATCAGATCCGCGCATTGACGAATTTTGGTATGTGATGGGCTACCATCGCCGCTATCCTCGGGTGTGCGCAGCGACATCAGCGTGTCGATCTTCTGACGGACGGCATCATATTCGCTGCGGCGGAGCACGTGGGGCCACTGAAGTTTGGCTGTGAGCGGATCGTATTGCTCAGGCGACAAGCGTTTGGGCGCGGTTAACTTTGCCAAGCGTTTGACCTCTTCTGGATTGCGTGGCTTCTCGGCATATTTCAGCGAATACTGTTTGGCGATTTCTTTGCGCGCGAAATAGACCTCGGTCCGGAGGGCTTGATTCTCTAACGATTGTTTGTAGGCATCTTGATAGTTTTTGGCTGCCAAGGAATCGTAGAGACTCGCTTGCCCCTGGGCTTCGATCAGCGCCGCATGCCCTCGGAGGATGCTTTCGACCGGCGTTGTCGCCCGCCATGGAGTACCCCAAAACGGATAATGCGGTCGACATCCCAAGGGATCCGAAGCCGACAGAACTTCACACATCAGCACACCCAGTAGCATCGCCAAGATCAGTTTCCACATGACGCTCATAAGTACCTCCGGAGCCCTTGTTCGGCTCAGTGACAAAACTCGATTCTCACACCCTTGCCAACCTATCCCCAGGACCGATCAAGAGTCGCAAATGATGTGCCAACTGTTGTGTTCCAAGGTTTTCACCCTTTTCCATCCGAGTAAATCGCCTTTTTGCCCCCCAATTAGCCATTTCGAGTGCCTTGGATACTGTCGCGAATTCGCTACACATCGTTCCGTTTTTGAACGATTCAAGTGGAAGGAAAGGACGTGCTGGGACGCATGAGATAGAATAGCGGTAGTGATTGGGCGGGTGGGTAAGCGAAGGAGTTTGCGATGGCCGATGTGTCTGATGTGCTCAAGGTCGATGATCGGCTGAACCTGCTCCCCGTTGTTCACGGCAGCGCCGATAGCGCGATTCAGATTCGTCATTGGCTGTTGGAGCACCCGCCGAAATGCCTTGCCATCCCACTTCCGCCATCCTTTTTTGGTGCGGTGATGGAAGGGGTTCTGGAACTCCCCAATCCATCGATCGTTCTGCAGCCTTTTGAGCAAACATTCGCGAGCGAGTATGGAGCGGACAGCGAAGAGGAGAGTGAAGCGGAGAGCGAGGATGCGGCGCGGAGCCAATCCAGTTATGTACCGATTGATCCCTGCCAGCCGATTATCGCCGCATTGCGTTTAGCGGTGGAGGAGCATTGGCGGATTGAGTTCATCGATGAAGAGTGTGCGAACTACGTCCCGTTTACCGCATCGTTACCTGACCCTTACGCGCTCAAACATTTGTCGTTAGAAAAGTTTGCGGCAGCTTGCTTACCTTGGCTCGTTCCACCTTCTTCGCAGGAAGTGATTCGAAGACTCAATCATCAAGCGGTCCGTGTACTCGAACTGCAGCGGAAGTACACGCAAGTGACGATGCTCACTGGCTTACAGGAATGGCCTTGGCTGCGGGATCGAATCAAGACCATGCAAAATCGCAAGCTGCAGATCGATGCTCCAGCGACCGCAGCGGATACCGATTCGCCTGAACCGCCAGATCGTTACTCGATCGATCCACGAACGTTGATTTTTCTATTGGGCGAACTCCCGTTTATAACGGCTTTCTATGAGCATCAGCGGCAGAAGCTCGATGATAACGCGCAGCTCACCGTTGATGGTGTGAAGCACTTACTGCTTTCAGCCCGTAGTTCTTACATGCAAGATTTTGGCAAGCGGGCGCGGCGTATCACACCGCTGCTCATGTCGCAATGCTTGAAGTACATGCGAAATTTAACGCTGATGCAAAAGCGGCTCACGCCCGATTTGTACACGATGGTGGTTGCCTCGCAGCAAATCATGGGAGATCAATTTGCCATTCATTTGGTCAATACGGCCAAAGAGTACGGCTACCATGACGAATTCTCGACTCTTCCTGTCGTAAAGCTTGGTATCGATTTAGCGCAAATGCCTGATGGTGAAATTGTCAGTGCGATCAGCCGTTTACCGGGGCCACCCGTTGTGTGGCGCTCATTAGAATTGCGGAAGTCGCCCGAGAAACTGGATCAACAGAAATGGGCGATGCAGTGGAATCCCTATCAGCAATGCAGTTGGCCACCGGAAGATGAGCTTATCGAGAGTTTTCGCACGCGCGTTTTTGAAAGAGCGAAGAGTATTATGGGGGCGGACTTAGCGCGAACCGAAAAATTTTCGACAAGTATACTGGACGGCATTGATATTCGAGAGACACTTCGTCATTGGTACGACGGTGATATCTACGTTAAAGTGCTCCCCCCTAGCGTCGGAACGTTGGACGCTTGCGTCATGTTGTTTGAAAACAATGTTGACCCCAGGCAATATCCATGGCGAACGACTTGGTATGCGGAACACAAGGATGAATCCACTCTCGCATTTTTCGCCACCAACTTTGGCCAAGAGATGGTAGGCCCGGGCATCGCCTTGGCGACCTACGGTGGAGCGATGTTCCTATATCCTCCGGTCAGGATTCCCGACATTTGGCATGACCGCACTCTTGATTTTACCGATACTCTAGAAGACCGTCTGATCGCCGCGGCCTGCAAGTATTGTCGTGGTCGCCATGTCGCCTTGCTCAGCCCCGCAGCGCCGGGCGCGAATCTGCGACGGTTGGCCAAACGCTTCGGTAAAAAATTGGTGCACGTCCCCTTATCTCAGTTCAATGATGCTATGATTCAGCAATTGCGAATGGTCCATGTCCTTAATGGCAAAGAAGTGCGGAGTTTTGCGGCTCACTTTATCCGCAAAGCTTAGAGCCTATCCGGGAACCGCGGCTAACGCCAAGGCGGCTAATAGTTTTCGGAGAGCCACTCAGCACTCTGTTCATGCTCCACCCAGGAAACAATTTTTAACTCACGATTGCACAAGGCAGTATCCATGAATCGAATCGATCAACTCAAGAACTTGGTTATTATGGCGGCCGCTGATGGAAGGCTTACTCAATCGGAAATCTCTTTATTGGTGGATCGCTGCGCCGAGCTTGGTTTGAAGGAGTCCGATCTGGAATCCGCGATCGATTATGCATTGAGCGAAAAACCCGCACTGAAACTTCCCACCCTTCGAGAAGAAAAAGAAGAGTTGTTGGCGGACCTGCTGCGAACCATGGCAGCCGACGGTCAACTGCGAGAAGTTGAAAAGCGACTCTTTGCGGTGGCTGCAGCCAAAATGGCTGTGAGCGCAGCCGATATCGATGCCTTGATCGATCGCTTGGTCCTCTCCAAGGATTCGTCCAAAAAAACAGGTTGATCACTCCGGTGACCTGAAACGACAATTTCTGAAACAGCAACCAGCGAAACTGGGACCGATGAATCGAAGAGTACGGGTGCACTGCGATGTTGGAAACACATCTTATTGAATGCACAACGACGTTTGGGAGCCAAGAAGGTGCGCTGGCTTGCGCGGAAGCATTGGTATCGCGACGACTGGCCGCCTGTGTTCAGGTGTCTGGTCCCGTGGAAAGTATCTATCGTTGGGAAGGCAAGATACACCGAGATTTAGAATGGAAATTGACCATTAAAACGGTCTTGTCACGACAGGCGGACTTGATGTCAGCCATTCGCAGCCTACACTCCTACAGCGAACCAGAAATCATTATTCTACCGATCATCGGTGCTAGTGAAGGTTATGCGAAGTGGTTGATCGATCAGACCACTTCTTCCGACGAATAAGCTTTAATTCGTTTAGGCCCTATGAAATCATTCTTCATCCAGATCCAGGCCGCCGCAAATCCTCACTCCAACTTGGCTGTCTCGTTCGAAGTTGCGGTAAGGCAACTCGAATCCTTGCCCCGGATGTTCATTGAATGGGATGGTTCGTTTGTGTGGCGAGGAGATTGCGAAAACTCGACCGCTGGCGAATCGAGCCAATGGCAACTTGATGGTATGGTCTATGATCACCTCGGTGCGATTCAATACTTGGAATTAAAGGGGTGCTGCACTCAAACTGCCTGGCACCAACTGCTCACCATCCTCGGATGGCCCGAACAGCCATTGATCATCCATCATGTCGATGAAGGTCGGTTTGAGTCTCTGGATACTTTCTCGTTCAACTATATCGGTTGAATGGAACCGGTGACACTGCAGTCGATAAAAGCGCTCAATTGGATCGAGCAATAGGCAAGGACGAGAAACACGCAAGCGATCGAAACGCCGAAGGGAAAGAGACGCCATCCGTGACAGAAAAGCCGCCCGAAAACTGGAATATCGAAAAATCGCTTGACCCTGCTCATCGTCATAACCAGACGGCCTGGGATCGTATGGCGTCGCGCGAGCATCCGCTGACTCAACCTGCAACGGCCGAGGAATTACAGAATCCGCTGGCAGTGGTTGATCCCGCAGGTTGGTTACCTAAATCGATTCAAGGTTGGAAAGTACTCTGTTTAGCGGCAGGTGGCGGGAGGCAAAGCGCACTCTATGCGGCGGCCGGTGCCGAGGTTACCGTGGTTGACCTCAGCTCAGGAATGCTGGAACTTGATCATCGCGCAGCGGCCAAACATGGCTTCGCCATGCGCTTGGTACAAACATCGATGGACGATCTCGCGATGCTCGCGGAAGCATATTACGACCTAGTGATCCATCCGGTGAGCACCTGTTATTTGCGAGAGATCGTGCCCGTTTATCAACAGGTCGCGCGAGTTTTGCGCGGAGATGGCTTATACATCTGCCAGCATAAAACGCCCACCAACTTGCAAGCGACTCTAGATGCGCCTGGTGGCTTTTATCGCCTTGAGCATGCCTATTACGATAAATCTCCCGTCTCGCCCCCCTCAGCGGCCAATCGCTTGCGTGAGCCCGGGACGATGGAATTCGTGCATCGTTGGGAAGAGATTCTGGGTGGACTTTGTCGCAGTGGCTTCGTCATCGAAGATGTGGTGGAGCCGTTTCATGCCCGCCCCGAAGAAATGCCAGGCCAATTTGGCCATCGTTGTCATTTCATCGCGCCGTATATCCGCATCAAAGCGCGTCGCTGTAGCGTACGCAAGGCAATCACAGCTGCCCAGCGACCGTCGACGCTTTTACTCCCCTAAAACTTGAGAGGCTCGCGCGGTGACCGCTGTGATGGACATGTGCGGCAATTCGACTTGGCGAATTGCCGCACACGAAAAGGTCCGGAAATGATAGTGACCCAGCACTTGCCTTGATTCAGAAATCACAGAGATTCTATATCCCAGTGACTTGCAAGTTACCGTCCAAGTCCGACTAATACATCGTTTTGCCAGCTGTGCTGGTCGAGGTACGTACAGCAGATACCGGTGCTTCACCAGGAATGCGTCGCGGGCCTGCGATCACTTTGTCGGCGATGCTTATTTTTTCCATTCCGCCGATGACGTTATTGTAGACCATACCCAGCGTACCACTCAGCGTCTCGTAGGCACGTCCGCTACGTTCGTCTCC
>JBIKMB010000220.1:0-9589 GCA_044359485.1 Pirellulaceae bacterium
ACCAAAAATACGATCATCCTTTGCTAGAAGCATTAAAGTCGGGCCCCGTCCTCTGGATGTATTTGGGCGCTTTCTTTTCGGCCGTTATTGCGGCCCCCATCACAGAAGAATTTTTATTTCGCGTCATCCTTCAAGGTATGCTCGAAGCCAATGCAACTGCAGATTTCTCTTGGAAAAGACTGCTGTTCGGAACCATGCTCGACGCTCCGCAGGATCAAGCTCAAGCCGTTGCAACGCCGTTGGTTGGCTTGCCCACCGAGCCTCAGACGTCTCCGCTGGAACCAGTATCCCACTCAAGTGTGCCAAACTCTTCATCAGATACTGGGGCGCACATTTGGCAAGATCCAGCCTTGCCAGCGTCAGAATCAACTCCTGCGACTGCCGTTCCCATCTGGCCATTATTCGTTTCGGGAATCTTGTTTGGATTGGCTCATGCGGAATATGGGCCGAGTTGGTTTCCGCTGATATTGATGGGCTTACTCTTGGGCTATCTTTATCGCTGCACGCATCGCATTTGGGCGTGCTGGATCGTCCATATTTCGCTTAACGCAATTTCTATGATCGGCTTCGGCCTACAAATCTTATCAGGGAATCCATTATCGATGCTGTGGCAATGGCTTGGAAACTAGTTCCAACCCCGCCCGTCGCTTCCGCTCATTGTCCTATTTGATTCACTCCAACAATCCAGAAGAGCCTAGCGAATAAACAATGCAGGGCTTGAATACCGCCTCATCGCTCGGACAACCTGACGAGTCGAGGCGGGTGCGATGTGAGGGACGAGAAAAAAAGAGGCTATTCAAAAACCGCAGCCAAAGCCACACGGAGAATCGATTTTAACTAGGCTCTAGGTCGAGAATTCATGCGATTTACATTCCAGTAGAAACCAATGGGCTAACTTGCTTTGCGCAGTGAAGCTGGCATCCGTTCGCTGCACCTATCATCGCTCGTCGCAGCCGTCGATCGGATACGTGCACTTGGATCGAGACTTGACATGGGACGCTGGGCAGCGGTGGGTGATTTTCGAACGGCGAGTGCTGCTAAATGACCTCCGAATGCAACAGACATTTTGATGGCATGATCTACAGTTGCCCTCGTCCCCATTTCGGCCAGACAATCAATACCGCCAATCGATTCCCGCTCGACCAAATTCCTGGTTCCCGGCCGATATCCATCGCGGATCGCCAGGAGCGTTGTCGCTAACTCTAAACTTCCGGCCGCATTGATCGTGTGACCAATCATCCCTTTGATCGAACTCATCGCGAGTTGGCTAGGTATCTGACCGAAAACTTGCTCGACCGCAGTAAGTTCATTACGATCGTTTTGCTCCGTTCCGGTTCCATGAGCGTTGATATAATCAACTTGCTCCGGGCGCCAACAGGCGCGACGCAGCAATAAATGCAATAACCTCGATAACGATGCAGCGTTCTCGTCGAGGCTGGTGACATGCGATGCTTCGGAGAGCAATTGAGCAGCTACAATTTCTCCGTAGATTTTTGCTCCCCGCCGTTTCGCATCCACTGATCGCTCCAGCACCAGCATTGCCGAGCCTTCACCGAGCACGAATCCATTGCGTGAGCGATCAAACGGCTTACACGCACTCTCCGGAAATTTTCCACCAGGAGCAAGAACTCCCATCCGCTGAAATGCGGACGCCATGAGAGGCTGAACCGCTTCCATACCACCGGCCAAGACAAAATCGCATTGATGATCTTGCAACTGCCGAACCGCCATGATGATACTGATCAGACTTGAAGCACAAGCCGTCGAGTGGCAAAGCCTAAGTCCACCCAATTGAAAATGGTCGGCTAATCGAACGCAACCTGCATTGGGAAGCCAACAATTCCACCACGGGTAACTCGGTTCCGATTGATAAACTTGATCGCGGATAAATTGGGTGTCACCGAAATGGGCAGAAGTCGACACCGCAAATCGAGACCGGTCAATAGCTTGAAGCTCAAGCTCGCAATCTTCTAGAGCTTCCTTAGCCGCTATCTTCGCCATAGCAATCGCCCGCTCAGGCGTTGGTGCCTCGAGATCGATCCAATCACAACCTGCTACGGGAAGATCGAGTCCAGAAATGCCTGCAATGTTTCGTCGGAGCTTAACCCCTTGTTCACCACGCTGCAACGCTCGCCAGACCTCTTCACGATTGCGGCCAACCGAGCAAACCATACCGACTCCCGTAACTGCGACGCGGAAATCGTCATCAGTTTCGCGATCATCTGCGAATAGCTTCAGTAGTGCCATAGCTAGCGTCCCTAAAAACTCGATAAAAGTGTCGTATCATATGAAACCTTCTTGCGCCAACAGCAATTTCGCCGTTCGCCCAACACCATCAACACTTTGGTCCAAAGAAAGCTGAAATTGACCTAGACTTGAACAATCCGCTTATGCTAGGAGTCATCGCTATACGTCTGGGGACGAAACAAAGGAGGTCTCTCATGCCGTATCCGTCGCGATCTAATGGTTGGTTTTTAGAGAAGATATTGAAAAGCCTAGCCTGTTTGAATTTTCTCTTTATAAGCCTTTGGTTTCTATCGACATCGAGCTTGGGCCAATCCCCCAACGAACCCAAATTTCCCGAAGAAAGCAGCATCGCGGAAATGCTGCAGGGAAACGCCTCCTTCCGTCTTGTGCTGGGACGAATCCTTCTCGACACTAAACGTTATCGCGTTGGTCAATTTCGCTTTAAAGTCCAGGAACCTGCTGATATCGCCGCTTCACAAGGGCTGCGCACCTTGACCGTGTCGCTAGAACGAGGGCAACCTATTCTTGTGCTCTATCGCTCGACTCCTACAGAACGCTGGATGATCGAAGCACGCAGCAATGGGCGTTGCAAAATTGATTATGCGAATTCGGCGACAAACTACAAAGTTACCTGGAACCAACCGGCCCACGGGCCAATTAAAATTGAACTGACCTCAGAGAACAAAACACAAACCTTTTCGACTCAAAGCATCTGGCACCTCCGCTTTGAGCACCCCAAACTTTGTGAACAGCATCTTTTTCCAATGCTGCTCAATATTGAAGCCAACTGGAATTTGGAACTGATCGCTGCCGAAACGGAAAAACGACTTGAAGAGGTTTTTCAAGTTCCGCCTCAGGTTACCGCACAACAAATACAGGCGCTACTGCAAGAATTCACTTCCAATAATGCCTCGACTCGCGACAAGGCGCACCGTGAACTTCGTTCTCTCGGCTTGGCAATCCTACCGCCGCTTATGACCTTGGATTGGGAACACCTGGAACCGGAGCAACGCCTGCGAATCGAGAGGCTCATGCACACGATGAAACCGACTACGGACGACACACCGAATCGATTGGCCGCTTGGCTGGCGGGAGATTTTGCCGTGTGCGAGCGAATTGCGTTGAATTTAAAGGGGGATGCTAAAAAACAGGGATTGGCCTATTTGCAGGCACTTTCTGGCAGCGAAGCAAATCGTATTATTCGATAATCTCGCGCAGTTTTTTTCGACAAATGCTTTCGATCGCTGGTACCAACTTATCCAACAAATCCCCCGAATCTCGCTTGGCTTTATCGCATCCAAGTTCGATCTCTTGAAGAATATCTTCGATCGCTTCCTCGGCAATCAAGATAGGATTCCCCAACGGAGTCTGGCGAAGGATGAGACACTCTTTAGCTTTTGCTAAATCATTGAGTTGTCCAAGATGTTTGCCCAGATCAATGATGACGCCTGCGATCGGATCCAAGGCTTGATGACTATACTTTCGCAAAAACTTTGTCTGATACTCGAGAACCTTGCCTCCTTTACGAAGATCGTGCCATCGCTCCAAATTCGAAGCAGAGGAAAGCTCCCGAGTAAGCTTCAAGAAGGTTCGGAAACTCCTCCTGTAATGCTTCGCAACCGAACGACGAGTGATCGAATGCCCGTTTGCCTGCAAACGATGATGAATCCGAGTTACGTTGGCTGAGAGTTGATTCAAGGCAGTAGCGATCTCACTGGCACTCACCTCACTCGCATCAGCACAATTCGATTTTGCGGCGAGTTTATCAGAACAGGTTAAGGATTCACCAAGGGCCTTAATGTTCTGCTGGAAAAGCGTTTCATCTCGAAACAAACCAAGCTGCCGTACAATCCGTTTCTGATCTCGAACAATTTTCCGTATGGGACGCTGGCACGCATTGGGCAAGAGGGCCAATAAAGCTCGCAATTGTTTGTTTAAACGCCGAGCTCTATGAATCGAATCGTGCAAGTGGGCTGGATCATGCGACAGCAAACCGAAACCGCTGGCAACAGCTTTAAGCTTTCTTCCTATCCTTCTGTCCCACCGATTCATGCTGCTACTCCGGGGGATTGGGTTCTTAAAAAGGGATGCCTAGCCAGCCCCCCCGATAAGCAGGGGAGATTTATTGCAGTTATTTTAGGCAAAATAGGCGCGAAATTCCTCAAAATTTGAACTAAATCCACCCCGGACGGGTCTAATTTTTAAACGAAGCCTTGAGACACGCCTCGACAAGGTGGGAGAGGAAGCATAAGTTAGAGGCACAGTTGCGGTCGTGGCGGAACTGGCAGACGCGCTAGCTTGAGGGGCTAGTGACCGTTTTAGGTCGTGGTGGTTCGAGTCCACTCGGCCGCACTGGGAAAATCCCTCATCCATCACAGCGGGTATTGGTGATTCACCTTTACCCGCTGTATTGCTTTCTGCCCCATGCTTTTCGGTCCAGGGACTCCTTGAGCAAGTCCGTGGCTCTCTTTATGCTCAGGCTTGTCAGAAATCCTCCCTGCGTTCATTCAAGGCCGACGCATTTACAGCTGGGTTGAACTACTTTTTGGATCGCTTGCGTTCTTTCGCCCAACGGATGGCACAACCGACTGGAGCGGTTTCTGCTACCGCTACTTTCTCCCCCTTCAGCCCGGCATGAATCGCATCCTCGACATAATGCTTTTTTACCTCGGACGGTTTGGTGTTGTCATCAAATGCGCCCATGTAAATGATTTTGCGTTCCCTGTTCAACACAAAAAATTCCGGTGTTCGTCCCGCTCCAAAATCCTTAGCGATCTGCTGACTCTCATCAAACAGGTATGCAAAATTAAACTGAGCTTCCTCAGCTCGCTGACTCATCTTTTCTAAGGTGTCTGCGGGAGTCGCATTGACATTGATGGCAACAACCGCGACTTTCGAATCCGCGGCGGAGTACTTCTCGGACACTGCCTTGATTCGCTCTTGATAATCGATGGCATATGGGCAACTGTTGCACGTGAATGCGACGACAACAATATCTTTGTCTCTCAGATCACCGAGCGAATGCTTTTTGCCATCTGTGCCGGGCAAATCTAACCAAGCGGGTGCCGCATCACCAATATTTTTATCCGGATTGAACTCGCCCCCGGTCACATAACCTGCCAACAACGCTGTGCCAACGCAAATGGCAAGGCAACATTCGAAATTCAACTTCATTCTCACCAAGTTCATTGATTAGTCCCTCAAACCAGAATTGACCTTCACCACATTATTCTGAAGGACAATATACAAAAAGACAAGCATCTCATGACGTGCATCAATCGCGATCGCCAAGACGGGGAACCGCGAAGGCGTACTGAGCGAATAAGCTCCGCATTGACGCGATCTAATGCGGCGGTATGTATTAGGTCGAGCGTGAAGTGGCCGTCAAGAATTGGTCAATGCTCTCCACGGTCGCTGCCACATTATCTTCATGCATCACATGTCCTGCCTCGATACATACCAGAGAGGTGTTCCTCCGTCGTTCCGCCATCTCCTGCATGATCGTCTCTTCTACAGCGCGACTTTTGCTGCCCCGAATCACCAGTGCAGGCATATCGGTTGCCAGCCAGTCACTCCACCAATTCCCGTTGGTAAGACGTTGAATCTGAATAATATCTTCGGCATGAAAACAAAGCTGATATCCATTCTCTACTTTTTCGAGCGAGTCGACGAGAGACCAATAGAATCGTCCCACGCGTTGGGCAAAATCAGTGGTAGTTGCAAACGTTCCCTGCCAGCTTCGGATCCAGTCAAAATGATAGTTCTCTATTGCAGGGCCTTCTTCGTTGATCAAATGCGAAACACGTTCAGGATAGCGGGCCGCGAATTGAAATGCGTTTGTGCCCCCCAAAGAATTACCGAGCAATACAACAGGTTGGGGTGAATTTAAGTGGTCCAGTAACGCAGCGATATCCTCCACAAAACAACGTCGAGAGTAGTCGCTGGTGCGTTCGCTTTTGCCGTGGCCACGTTGATCAAGCGAAACAACGCGATAGCGAGGAAAGAGGCGATCCGCCAGGGCATTAAAACTGCTACCCTGCATCCACAGCGCATGCAACGCAATGATCAGCGGCGCATCTGCAGCGGAATCGAGATAACTTAATCGTAAGGTCCCAGACTTAAAAAAGTGTCGCTGCATCATGGGGAAAGTTTAACCTCGCCTAGCTGTCCGAACCAAAGAGAGCGAAACTTTGAGCCCCTCTGCATAGAAGATTATACTTGACAGCCACTGGATTTCTCGCGGGACTGATGATCTGATCTCGTGGGTATGTGTTATACTCTGAATTCGCTTGAACTTCGATCTTAATTCTCCGAGGACAATAAAATCGATGCTCCGCAGTCTTTCTTTTGTGTTGTTGGCTATTTCGCTGATTGCAGGCTGCGACAACAAGCCGACGTCGGTCGAACCATCCGTTCTGACCGATGGTGTGCGTCTTGATGTCAAATCGTTGTCGGAAGAGGAGAAAGAACAGCAACTCGCTCAAGCTCAAAAGAAACATGACATTGCTGCAAAGATTTTTAGCGATCTCAATCAATTGCGATATGAAATTCAAGTTGAAATCGGCAAGGCGAAAGAAGCTGGCTTCAGCAGTGCTTCGCTGTTGGTCGAATTGAGAACCCTCGCCAAGGAGCTTGACGTTGAACTAGCCAAGCTTCAAGCCGTAACAGTTGAATCGATGTCCATCATTCGGCAATTGCAGAAGGCTGAAACAGGACCGATGATGAAGCCTGAGAACTGAAGGCTATTTTGTTGAGACTTATCTTTTCAGCAAGTGAGTCCAACGCGAGAAATCTTCGACACGATCCAATTGAATTTCACCTGATCGAATTGCCCGAAAGAAATCGATCACACTTCCTAATAAATCACCGCGTGTCAGCAGATGTTGCGGCCGAGCCCAAAAAACTTCCGAAACTTCGCGAGGATCAGGTTTCGGTTCGGCGAGATCTGTGCAATTCAGCAGGAACCATTCCAACTCCGTACCCCAGGAAGTAACGCTTTTCCAAAGTTTTTCCCGGACATCAACTTTTAAGCCTAGTTCTTCATGCATTTCGCGGATGACGGCATCTTCAGGTGTCTCTCCCCCTTCGATTGTTCCACCAGGGAAACAAATCAAGTTTGGTGCTCTCACAAATGGAGAACGTCGAATGACCAAAAATCCATGCTCTTCGAGCAAAACACCTACGGCGCCACGTTTGCGAGGCACATCCTTTACCTGTCCCGCTGAACTCATCGCGATTTCCTTGGTCTCTTTTCTTGAGCGTTCCTAGAATCGACGTTGCAATCGCCTATTCGCGCTGGATAATTTCACAGCTTGTACCGAAGTTGTGAGAAAGTCGCTCAGAATGCTTTGGCTAAAAGCAAACCAGCCATGGTCAACTTGGTTTAAGTATTCCAAGTTAAAAAACGCCCAGACCAAATCAGGTCAGCCTAGCACTGTGACGTTCCAGACTGTTGCCGCATGCGCCGGAGCGTTTTACTAAAGCTGTGGCGTCCAAATCACGCATCCAAATAGAACACTGCAATCCTAATGTAACATATCCTGAGCGAAGTGGGGGGCCATTACCATGACGGAATCGCACAAATCTATCCAACGAGAGTTCGCAGTCTGGATTACCCGAAAACTGAGTGATGCAGGGCATATCGCCTATTTTGCAGGGGGCTGTGTACGCGATCAGTTATTGGGGATTCCTCCTTCCGACTACGATGTGGCGACAGACGCCGGCCCGCTGCGAATTCGGGACATCTTCGGAAGCTCCCGCACCTTGATGATTGGCGAATCCTTCGGCGTGGTTTGTATCCAAGGGAAAAAAGAGTTTCCGGAGCAGCGAGTTGAGGTCGCAACCTTTCGCAGTGATGCCACCTATTCGGACGGACGCCATCCCGACTATGTGACTTTTACCGATGCGGCGCACGATGCACAGCGACGCGACTTTACGATCAACGGACTGTTTTACGATCCACATCAAGATCGTATTCACGATTTTGTCGGAGGACAGCAAGATTTAAAGAATAAAATTTTGCGTTGCATTGGCAACCCAGATGCCCGTTTTAACGAAGACAAGCTTCGCATCCTGAGAGCCGTTCGGTTTGCTGCACGGTTTGGATTTGAGCTGGACCCGGCGACCTACGATGCGATTTGTCGGCATGCAAAAGAAATTCAGCGGGTCAGTCCCGAAAGAATCGCTGCGGAACTAAGAAAAATGTTGGTTCTCCCTCGACGCGCTTTGGCAGCGAAGCTTTTAGCGGATACTCAACAATTAGGGGTTATCTTTCCACAGATCACTCCAGTCCTCGGGCATTCTAATTGGCAGAGAGCACTGACGCTGATCGAACATTTATCACCAGCCTACTTTGAGAGCGCCTTGGCAGCTATTTTGATTGCTTGTCGAGAGAATGCCTCCGTTTTCAGCAATGCGCAAAACATCGATGAGTTTCTATCTCAGTCCCTTCGTTTATCTCGCGATGAAATCGATGGCACTTTATTTGTCATGCATCATGCTTCGACTCTAGCTAATGCTCTTGAAGTGCGTTGGAGCCACCTTCAGCCGCTGCTGATTTCTAAATTTGCAACTCGCGCTATCTCGCTGGCCAATGCGTTGGAAAGAGCAGGGGAGGGGACGACCGGCTCGTCTGCTTGGTGCGAAATACAGTGCAAGCTTCCTCCTGATCAATTGAATCCCCCTCCATTGTTGACCGGCAATGATCTTATCGAATTGGGATTTTCGCCAGGTCCAAGATTCAAGCAAATCCTGGAGGACCTTCGCTCGCAACAACTCGACCAGTTAATCGTCGACCGTAAAGGTGCACTGGCTTGGCTCGATTCATTTTCGAGTGAGTTGAAGTAGGGCGAGATGGTGTTCAGCTCAATTCAGTGCGTAAGCAATGCATGTTGGCGATAGAGATACCACTGACGATAGCACCAACGATTCCGACAAATCCTTGGTCTGTTCCGCAAAGAAAAAGATTTTTCAGATGAGTTCGACCGTCGAGTTGTTTCTTGGGGGCACCGTAAACGGCACCATTATCATGATAGGTGAAGCGTCGAATGGTTTTCGGTGTAAAGACATCTGTTTCGATGACTCGACGGCGGAAGTCAGGCATAAAGCGAACGGCCGACGCAACTGACAGGTCATACCAACGCAACTTTTCTCGCCGATATGTCCCTTCATCTAAGGCGTTCCAACGATCGTAATCCGCGATTGTGGTAAGCCGAATAATTCCATCCTGCAATTCACCTTCAGTCGCATCGTAGAGATAATTATTGGGGGAACAAATCACTCCAGTGCGAGCATCGCAGAGTTCGGTTGCAGGACGCGACCAATGAAACGTCGGACTATCATT
>JBIKMB010000221.1:0-9584 GCA_044359485.1 Pirellulaceae bacterium
CCCAGTTTCACCCGAGTCCCAGTTTCACCCGAGTCCCAGTTTCACCCGAGTCCCAGTTCGTTGGGAGCCCAGGCCGCTTGAGTTTACGGTTCACTGGTAGATCCATTGGCTGCTAGGCTTTGGTTTTCATTCGTAGCCCCCTTTTTCTCTTGTTTCTGTCTTCCCTCACTTCATTTCTCCGGACCTCATTTTTGCTATGGCCTGAATTTTCTCTGTTTCGATCCTCCACTAGGGTCTGATCTGGCTGGGGTCTGATCTGGCTGGGGTCTGATCTGGCTGGGGGGCTCGCTCCCGCGTATAAATCTTTTGGCCGGTCCAGACCCCTCCGCGTTCTATCCCCTCAGCGCCAATCTCCCCTGAATTCCATCTCCCCTGTGTTCCATCTTCTTCATCACCAAGCTCCTTCATCGCCCATCTCCTTCATCGCCCATCTCCTTCATCTTCCGGCCTCTTGCCTTTCTATCTCCTTGCCGATGCATCCTTTCCGCGTTTTGTGGCCGATCTGTTCTTCTGAACAGAGGATAGTTCCTCGGCTGGTAATCTAAGTACTATCTTGAAAAGAGCTCACAAAAATATACACGGTTATTTTTGATAACTACTTCATGTTGAATATATGCCGATTCTACAGGCTGTAGGGGGAGTGTCAAGAGAAAAGTGTGTAATTTTTTACACTTGTTCAGATGTGCCCATTTAAGGCCAAGCTGTAGCTTGCGGTCACTTTTTTCCCAGGCACTTTTCGCTCGATCCAAACGACTTGCGCGGTCGAAGCCCCTAGGCACGGCAGGGCAGAAATATCCATAGAACCGTTCCCCGATAACCCAAAAGCGGTCGGTAAGAATTCCCTTCGATGGGCCCAGATGCCTCTCGAAACGGAAGATCCACGGTAGGTTATTGGGACGCGATCGCAGGCATCAATTGGTCTGATGTTTCAGTCGGGTCGCCACCCGCTCGGCTTGCTGCATCACGCGCAGAATATTTCCATAACAGAGTTTGGCTATATCTTCCTTACCCAGGCCCCGGTCCACTAGTGCCTGAATCAATACCGGATAGGTCGAAACATCTTCCATCTGCTTGGGGCACATCGAAATTCCATCGTAATCCGAGCCGATGCCAACATGATCGATACCAGCCACTTTCACGATGTGCATGACATGATCGGCTACTTCATGAACCGTACCAGGCTTCATAGGGTGCGCGGTGCGCCATCGCAATTGTTCTTGCTTAAGCCGATCGGGATCTTTGCCATACAATTCTTCTAAACGTCGATTGCCTTCAAACATCTCCCGCATGATCAACGCAGATTCTGGAACCACAAAACCAGAAAAGAAATTCACCATCACCACTCCGCCATCTTCCGGTAATTTCACTAATACTTCATCGGGGACATTGCGAGGATGGTCGGCCACCGCTCGCGCGGATGAATGCGAAAAAATCACCGGAGCTTCGCTGATCGCCATCGCATCATGCATCGTCTCGATACTGACATGTGAAATATCGACCAGCATTCCCAAACGATTCATTTCTCGAACGACTTCTTCCCCAAATGGACTGAGGCCTCCATGCTGTGCGTTATCTGTTGCCGCATCCGCCCATTCCAAGGTGTCGCTGTGCGTCAAGGTCATGTATCTCGCGCCGAGGCTGTAGAGCTTGCGCAATTTTTCCAGAGAATTTTCGATGGAATGGCCTCCCTCCATGCCGACAAGCGATGCAATCTTGCCTTCTTTCCGAGCTGCCAAGACTTCGTCGCTTGAGCCGCAGAATGCGAATGTGTCCGGAAACTTGGTAACCAAATCCTGCACAATTTGAATTTGTTCCATCGTGGTCTGAAAGGCTTCCCCTACTTTGCGCGTGTTGGCAGGTACGTAAACCGACCAGAACTGCGCCCCTACCCCACCGGCTCGTAAGCGTGGTATGTCCGTATGATATTTGGGCTGAGCAACCCGCAAATCGATGCTCTTGACTGGCTGAGCGTTATCCCGCAATGCCCAAGGCAGATCGTTGTGTCCATCCCAAATATAAATCTCAGTGAGCCATTGTTTCACTTGAGGCGACACGACAACTTCCCCGCGTTTGGCGGATTCTTCCTGAGCCCTGGCTGTGCTGGCCAGTGCCACGGAGATTAGGCAAAAGCAAAACGCAGTAAAACGCAGTCGTTCCATGAAACAATACGAATTCATGCTCGGTTAACATCCAGGAAAAAAGTACGGAAAGCTTATCGACATCGACTCTATGCCAGAACGGACAGTCGTCGAAACCCTTTCCAAACACCTATCGCTACCCAAATCGCCAGGAATTGTACCAAAAATCGTTGCCGGCACGCAGCGCGACTGCGATCGATTCCCTTTACTTTCGTGTTTCTCTCCTGAACCGAGTTAACCGCTTGCAGAGGCAGCGCTCTTCGACACAATACTTGTCAAGCAACCGTACCTGTCCAAAGTCGCGAATATCCATGACGCTTTGGCTCAGGGAGTGCCCACTTGTCATCTCAATCCCGCATGCCATGATTACGCATGCCATGATTAATGGTACAGTCCTACGCTAGGCGTATCTGCCAACATTCGCATTTAAATAAATGGTAGTGGAATGACCTATCCTTATTCGTCCGACGATCGTCCTGACCCTTCGGATCGACAACCCGCTGTTAGGGCACGAGTCCCTGACCATGTCCATCGCGGCGTTTTCAGTACCGGCGCGATCGTAATGACCGGCCCGAATGAGTTTGTCATTGACTTTGTGCAGAATCTCGGTCGACCCTTTCAAGTGGTCGCTCGAGTCATTTTGCCCCACGGTGTGATGCCTCAATTTGTAGATGCTTTAGGAAAAAACATCGATCTCTTTCGGCAACGCTACGGACCCATTCCGACTGTTGCCAATCGAGGCGAACAAATCGTCATCGGAAATGCGCCCCTTTCATCTCCAAATCCAACCACTCCCTCCGCCCCCTACGATGCTTCTGCACCCAGTGCTTCCCCACAGCCTCCTTTGCAGCTTGCCCAAGGTGCCGCCAGCGGTCCCTCGACCGGCAATCCCAGCGGGCCTGCTCCCGGAGGCGGCAGTGGCGGATCGAATGCGAACCCTCCCATTCCCGGGACCTTCTCGATCGATACCAACGGAGGTTCGTCGGTTTCTCCTCTTCCAAATCCCAATCCCCCCCGACGACTCTCACCACAAGAAATCTACGACGAACTAAAATTGCGAGATGATATCCTGAGCGGCAGTTACGCCAATGCCGTAATGATCGGACACGGGCCGTATGAATTCAGCTTCGATTTCATCACCAATTTTTACCCGCAGTCCGCTGTGAGTTGCCGCGTATTTGTCGCCTCCGGACAAGTGGTTTTATTTTACGATTCCATAAAATCCACTTGGGAACAGTTTCGTCAGAGAATCCAGGGCCCCCTGCCACCCGACATGCCCCCTGCACCACCCAAACCAAGCGACGATGATTCCTGAGTCCCTGAGTCCCTGAGTCCCTGAGTCCCTGAGTCCCTGAGTCCCTGAGTCCCTGAGTCCCTGAGTCCCTGAGTCCCTGAGTCCCTGAGTCCCTGAGTGTAGGCCTGAAGCAACGCCGAAGTTTTCATGCGCCCCAAGATAAACCATGAGCCAATCACCAGCTTCCAAACTCTACAACGCTGACTTACCTCTGATTTTGGCTAGCCAATCGCCGCGGCGTAAAGAACTTATGCAAGCCGCCGGATATCCGTTTCATGTGGACGCTCCAGATCCTCGCGCGGAGTGCGGTATCTGCAGTCGAGAAACTCCCCCAGAATTAGTCGCTAGGTTGGCTTATCAAAAGGGGGCCGATGTTGCCAAACGCACTCCCCGAGGCCTTATCATCAGTTGTGACACCGTCGCCGAATGCATGGGGAAAATACTTGGCAAACCCGAAGATCGTCGCCACGCTCAAGAGATGTTGCAACTCCTCAGCGGACGAGAGCACAGCGTCTACAGCGGTCTTTGTCTCTGGAATCGCCCCGATGATAAACGGATGATGCGAGTCGCTGTCAGCAAACTTTATATGCAGCCTCTATCGAAACAACAAATCGACGAATATCTCGATAGCGAACTATGGGTCGGTAAAGCGGGAGCCTTCGGATACCAAGATGGTCATCCCTGGTTGAAATTGACCGAGGGTAGCCCGAGCAATGTTGTCGGGCTCCCGATGGAATTGCTGGCCGAACTGCTCGCTGAAATAGAAAAATGATCCGATCAACGAGCAACCACCCGAAAACTGCTTAAGGTTCAAGTGCCACTTTGATTTCGAGCGAATCCTTGCCCGATTTCGCATTTCGCTTCAACGGGACATCAAGAATCACAGTATCGGCCAAGCACAAACCTTGCTCATCATCCTGACAATAGTAGTAGCCCACTGCGATCTGCAAGACTTGCTCATCCGCTTCCGGTAAACGCAAATCAAACTCAATCGTATCCCCCTCTACCTTGCAAGTTGTCTGCATATTCATGTTTGCAAAACCAGGCTGAATGACCGTAATAGGGAAGTCAGCAAATGTGTTAAGCTTTAAGCCCTCGATGAGTTCGAGTTGAATCCGCACTTTTATCTCAGCTAAACCTGCCGGGACTTCGCGGGCGGCTATCTTCATCCGCTTGCCTTCCGGCAGTTTGAGATCTTCCGGTTTCGCACTCCGTTTCGGCGGTGTTAATCCCGAGATGACAAGCGTCCTAACTTGCTTGGTATCAAAATTGTAAACTCGAATCGCATGATTGTTTGTATCCGCGATATAAAGCGTCTTACCCGAGACGAATAAGCCCCCCGGTTCATCGAATGTTGCGGGATCGTCACTGTTGCCCGGATCCTTGCTGCCAATAAGTGTTGCCACATCACCGCTTTGCGCATCGACGACTTTGACTTTGTTGTTGTACGTATCGGCCACATAAACCTTGCCATCGTAATAGCTTACACCCAAAGGATGTTGCAGCAACGCTTTCTCTTTTGCGCCATCCACATCCCCAAACGTGAACAACCGATTTCTGGGCAACTTTGAAGTGCCGATCAGCGTACGAACATCACCCTGGCCTGATAAAGGAATCGCCCGAACAGAGCTCCCTTCACTATCGGCCACATAGAGCCACTTGCCATCGCTGGTCAGACCACTCGGCTGCGCAAAGGACGATGAACCCGCCTCGTACGTTCGTCTCGGCAACAGCTTGCCGTCCACAATATCTTCGCGACCATTGCCAGCAAACTGCTGAATGCCTTTCCCTTCGATATCCATCACCCAAATTTGATGTGGTCCTGCCATGGCGATGAAGAGATTATCTTGATGAATCCAAAGATCCCAAGGGCTCCCAATCTCGGTGCTCATGGGCTTGCGGGTTAATTTCTTGGGAATCGTCGCGCCAATAGTTAGTCCAGGCCAGGCCGTATCGGTCTGCTTGCCAGTGCCAGCCACCGTACTGACCTGCGCCGATTTCAAATCGATGCGGCGAATTAAATGATTTTCGGTATCGGCGACCCATAAGGTCTCGTCGCGATAGGCTAGTCCTTGAGGATGATTAAAGCTGGCGGCTGCATAATCTCCATCGTCCGAACCTACATCACCCGATCCGATCACCGACAATAAAGTTCCATCCGGTTTGGCAACTACAATTCGATTATGGTTGCTATCGCTGATAAACAGCCGCTCTCCGCGATCATCGGCGATCACTTTGCCAGGAAAGCGAAGAGGTGTAGGTTTGGCTGTTAATTCCACTAGATCAAAATAGACTTTGCGATCGTCCAGTGTCCCTTTGCGTTTGTAAAAAGTGACCGCTTTTCTCAAAACGGCTTGTAACTCCTCATAAGGAATTTCACCCGCATTGGCCCATATCGCATAACCATCAGGATCGATCAACACCAAGGTCGGCCAAGTACCAATTTGCAAATTGTTCCACAACTCATGCTTCGAATCGTTCAATACCGGATGCTTGATCTCGTATCGCAAAATGGCAGAGCGAATGTTTTCCGTATCTTTCTCGGTTTCAAATTTGGCGGAGTGCACTCCAACCACAACCAATTCCTTCTCAAATTCGGCTTCCGCCTTTTCGAGCGTGGGAAGGATGTGCATGCAGTTGATGCAGCAGTAAGTCCAAAAATCCAAAAGTACCAACTTTCCTTTCAGATCACTCAGCTTTAAGGAGTTTTTCGTGTTAAGCCAATCCACACCTGCAGGAAACTCACCGATGCGCTGTCGCGGACCGAAGGGACCTTCCCCCTGAAACGCTGCAGGACGAAATCGTTCATCGCTACGCTGCAGTCCTACATGCCCTTCACGCTCTGCTGAATCTGCCCATCGATTCTCGATAAAACGAAAACCTCCAAGCTGCAGAAAAATAAGCAGCGGTACCACGGCCATTGCGATGCATAGATATCGCGACGGGTATCGACAACATAGATTTATAAAATAACGCATCATCGCAATGAGCTCACTTTGCAAAATGAGGCACTCAGCTTGGTTATGCCTCCCGGGCAATCTCTCCCTGTCATGGCAACCCACCCATTATAGACGGTCCGCCCGCCCAATGGCATCAATAACAATCAGGACCGAAATGCGATTGTTGCGGGGAACTAGAAAATCTGTAAGGATTACGAGCGGAGTGCCGATAAGAGAAGGTATATGGCCAAAATCAGATTCGATTACGCATAAGAACCATCCGTTTCCAAGTTAGAAAGTGTCGCCATGGGTTCACGATCGTCAGAAGGAAAATCGACGCAAACTAATATGTGGTATGGGTTTATGTCCGGATCATTTTTTCGCTTCGGGTGGTTGGCTTTCAGCCTGGTGTGGTTTGCTAGCAACCTAGGTTCCGAGGCGTACGGACAAGCCTGGGCCACCAAGATGTTCAAGGAAACAACCCATGATTTTGGGGCCGTCGCACGCGGAGCCAAAACAGAGTTCGAATTCGAACTGACCAATATTTACGAGGAAGATCTACATATTGCTTCGGTCCGCAGCAGCTGCGGATGCACCACGCCACGGATCAGCAAACCCGATCTCAAAACGTGGGAAAAAGGTTCAATCATTGCCCAGTTCAACACGCGTTCTTTCATCGGAAAAAAAGCGGCTGTGATAACGGTCACCTTCGACAAACCCTATTATGCGGAAGTTCAATTAACCGTCTCAGGTCATATCCGCTCGGATATTGTCGTCGAGCCAGGCGAGGTTCAATTCGGTGATGTCGATCAAGGGTCGGTCAAAGATGCAGAGCTTGTCGTGCAATACGTAGGCAGAAGCAGTTGGAAGATCACAGATGTGCGCAGTCAATCAGATTTTTTAGGCGTGAAGATGCAGCGTGATGATCGAGGCGATGGTCGAGTTGGTTATCGGCTCAAGGTCGCGCTGAAAGAAAACGCGCCGATTGGGAATATCCAGCAAGAGATTATTTTGGTCACGGATGATCGAGCGTATGAGCGAGTGTCGATTCCCGTTTTTGCCAACGTCTTGCCTCCTCTCTCGATCGCTCCCAAAATGCTCGACTTCGGTGACATCGCGCCGGGCGGAGTCAGACAGCAAAGATTGGTGGTGCGGGGTAAGACGCCGTTTGCTATTACAGAGATCACCTGCAGTGATCCGCGTTTCCAATTCAAAATCCCGGAAGGAGAAAAGGGAACCCACCTTGTTCCTTTTGAGTTCAAAGCCACCGAGGATGTAGGTGAAATACAGCAGACCATTGTCGTCAAAACTAGCTTAGGAGAAGAATTGACGGCAGAGTGCGAAATTCATGGTCGCGTGCGCAGATAAACAAGCCCAACAAACAAGCCGATTCAAATATCGCAGCTAGTTATCTCAACTAAAAGCTTGCTGATCAGCCCGCGAAGCGCATTACGGCAGTGCGGTGGCGAACCAGATCACATCTTGCCCCACCCCGCTCGAGTTACCTGTTTTCTCAGCGTTCTCAGCCGCGCCAGTTTCATTCGGCTTGGGGCTGTCATCTGAATTAGTCTTATCATCTGAGTTAGTCTTATCATCGGCTTTGGTTGTCTGATCGGCCTTGTCAGCAGTGTCTGACTTGGCGATGCATAATATTAAATACTCACCCTCGATCGAATCGCCCAATAAAACATCGCGATGAAGGCTAGCCATTCTGTGTAGCGTGTTTTCTGGCGTCTCGGTCGTATCGGCAACAATCGATTTGCGAATTCTCAGCGACCACGCGGCCGTATGATCCTCATGCGATTCGGTGTTGAGTTTACTTTCGCTTTCCGTGGTTGCATCGGCTGCAGGTTCGGTTTTTGTGGAGGGGCTTGCGGCATCGGTCGAGTCGAAGCTTGCGATAAGGGCCAGGGGTGTACCGGGCGGAACATTGTTCTCGCTCTTGCTCAATTTGGCAAAACCGCCCGCTCGGACCAATTGCAATAACTCAGCATCTGCCAACACATCGCGGAGCAATTTCTCCACTTCGCGTTTCATGATCCGCGCGCTCGGTTCTGCGGATACTTTGGCATACTGCTCGACAACGCTGGTCAGACCAGCATAAAACTCGTTAGCAATTTTTTTCTTGTCGCCACCATTTTCTTTATCGACGGTTTTCCAATCTTTCATCGCTTGGCGTGTGTTAGCAACGGCCTGCGTGAATTTCTCAGAATCGCTCAGCGGGGCATCTTTCGAGACCGATTCGACATCAACGCTTGGGGGCGTTGGCATGCTTTTCTCGGCAGGAACGCTTTCGGTCGTTTTGTCGTTGGCGGACTTGCGCTCCTCTTTCAGATCTTTGGCTGCAGGAAGTTTATCCTTTTTCTCGCCGGGCATGCGTTCCGACTCGGCTAGGGAAGCTGCGAGTTCGGCATCGAAGTCTCTACCGATTCCACTTCCAGATTTATTGCTACTGCGGCTAGGTCTCGAACGTTCCGAAAAGCGATCTTCAATTTCTGCTTGGTAGGGCCTAAACTTGTTCGGCACAATCCAAGGTGCATAAGCGCCAACTTTGGGAGCTAACTCAAAAGGATCTTTTCCGAGAACGTGCCAGATCAACAACTGTGCGATCGGCAGAGCCATCAAGCCTCCCAAGCCGACTTGAAGCATCCCTTGTAGCGGTGAACTCGACTTGCGTTTGCGACGTTGGAATTCATCGTGTGATATGGGCTTAAATTTCCCCCAGTCCTCTTGCTTGATGGGTTGCTTGCGCGTCCGATCCGCTTTGGGTAAGTTGTCGCCCGCCGTGTTTTCATTTGCATCCGTTGATCCGGATGGAGAGATGGTTTTATCAGAGTTCTCTGCAGTAGCGGTCGTGCTAGCTGTTTCAGTCGTGGCGGTGAGCTCAGTGCCAACAGCGGCCGCAGGTGCGCCGGCGAGTTGTTCCGCATCTGGGGCCCGAAGCACCTCGATCGATTCCGTCGGGCTTGGCTGACCTGGATCCAAAATGATCCACGTGGGACCCACACTCTGGATCAGTTGTGAGGCAGGCGTCGTGTGCCCGCACAGAGGACATTGCAGCAAAGCGGTTGGAGTGATTCCCTCAGGGAGGTGAACGTGATGTTGGCAGTTTGGACAAGAGAAGGTCGTCATAGCGGATACGAGCAATTCGGTTGGGGAAGCCAAGGGCAGATCGACACGGCGAGGATCGGCTGAACGGTTCACTGGGTTGAG
>JBIKMB010000052.1:0-31213 GCA_044359485.1 Pirellulaceae bacterium
GTGCGGAGTTTGCGAATGGTTTGATTGCGCGTGATGGGAAGCAGAGGGTCCTGTAGGAAAATGAGGTTGAAACCCAGGTCCAGGTCCATGAGCTTGAGGTCCATGAGCTTGAGGTCCATGAGCTTGAGGTCCGTGAGCTTGCGGTCCATGAGCTTGAGGTCCGTGAGCTTGCGGTCCATGAGCTTGCGGTCCATGAGGTCCTTGTCCGTGAGGTCCTTGTCCGTGAGGTCCTTGTCCGTGAGGTCCTTGTCCGTAAGGTCCTTGTCCGTGAGGTCCTTGTCCGTGAGGAACATGAGCTTGAGGACCAGGCGTGTGAGGTTCATTTCCCCGTGGTCCCGGTCCATGTGGTCCAGGTCCATGTGGTCCAGGTCCATGTGGTCCAGGTCCATGTGGTCCAGGTCCATGTGGTCCCGGTCCACCCATAAATGATGCAACAGGAAATGAGGGAGCTTGAATATGAGGTGGCTGCGGAGGTTGTCCCCAACCGAACGCAGTTTGGCCAGCAAATTGATGAATGGGAAAAGCTCCCGCAACTGGCGCTGGCCGCGGCGGTGGGCCGTTTCTTCTACCCGCTCTGGCAACTCCGCGATTACCTCGCGATCCATTGGAATTTCGAGCGGCCGGCTTGGCCGTGTACTCGGCACCACTCAATTTTCCATCGCCGTTTTTATCTAGGCCGGCTAATGTTTTTGCAGCATCATGAATCTCGTCAGGCCCAATTTCTCCATCGCCGTTGGTGTCCAACACCGCCAAGCTCCGCGCTAGATTTGTCCGAACCGCCATATTCATTCTCCCCGACATTCCCCAAGCTCCCGGCATGGGTGGTCGTCCTGGCCCTGGCCCCTGAAATACTTGAGGGGGAATTTGCATGGCCTGCGGCCCGCTCGGTATTCTGCCGCCCATCGGTCCTATACCCGCAGGATGATTGCCGCCTGGCCCCCATTGTGGAGACTGCCACGCTTGACCAGACTGCCAGAGCTGACCGGGTTGCGGCATCGGGCTCTGTGGCGGTAAACCGCCGAACTGCGGTCCTGAGCTGGATTGCTGCGGTGGTTTAAGTTGCGGGGGGAGTTCGCCTGGCGCATTCGCTCCGAATTCCGGCGCAGGTCCAGAAGGAGGAGTGGGAGGAGTTTGACCGATCAGCAAGCCAGCCGATCCCGCAAAACTTAATGCGAGAGTAGCGAGGAACCAAAATCTTTTCATTGAATCACCTGCCATTGAGTTACATTTAGGACCACTTGGGCCAGACCTTCAGGGTCCCTTGATTTTAGGGCTTTCTACCTTAAGCCCAAATGAAGTCTGACGTGAAGTCCGAAATTCTTCGAGAATTGTAGAAAAACGCCATGATCACGATTTTTTTGTACATGCCCCCATTGCCAACATTCGGATACGCTATGAGAAAGCCCTCAGGCCCATGTTGAGAGCCTGAACGAAAAAAAGCCTAAAGCCTTGCGTCCAAAGCTTTACGAACACCTATTCCGCTTGCGTTATTTGGAGTTTCGATGTCAGCAACACCTGTGAAAAAACATCTCTGGCAGGGAGTCTTTCCAGCCATTACTACGCAAATGCACCAAGATGGCTCTCTTCATTTGGCGGGTACCGCTCAACATGCCAACATCTTGATCGAGTCGGGAGTTCAGGGACTGATCTTCCTCGGTTCACTCGGCGAAAACCAATCCATGACCGCAGCGGAAAAACGCGAAGTGATTGGCGAAATGGTACGTGTCGTGGGCAAACGTGTTCCCGTACTCTCGGGTGTTGCGGAAACAAGCACAGCAGAAGCGATTCGGTATATCAACGACTGCGCGAAACTCGGCGCCGACGGTGTGATGTTGATGCCCGCCATGAATTATAAGACACCTGACGTCGCAGAGACTCTAACGCACTTTCGCGCGGTCGCTGCTGGCACACAACTCCCGATCATGATCTACAATAATCCGATCAGTTATGGCAATGACATAACTCCCGAAATGTTCGCGGACCTTGCTTCGATCGATAGCTTCGTTGCCCTTAAAGAAAGTTCGGGCAATTCGCGGCGAATTACCGATTTGCACAATATCGTTGGAAGCCGCTACTCCCTCTTCACCGGCGTCGATGACTTGGTTTTGGAGAGTGCCATCCTTGGAATCGACGGTTGGGTTGCTGGTACGGGCATCGCCTTTCCGAAGCAGAATCAACATCTTTGGAATTTGATGCAGGCCGGAGACTGGGACCAAGCTCGTAAGATTTATCGTTGGTTCACACCGCTGCTGCATCTCGATACCCACGTAAAATTTGTTCAATACATCAAGCTGTGCGCGCAGGAAAACGGTATCGGAAAGGAGTGGACTCGGGCTCCGCGATTACCACTGCAAGGCGCAGAGCGACAAGCCATTCTAAAGATCATCCATGATGGCATCCGTACGTGCCCGCAAATCTCGTAGAGCGTTGGTATTGCGAACCGCCATTTGCAGACTGAACATAGCTTATAACGTTTCCCCGTTTTTCGGAGTGCCTCAGATGCGGTTGCGATATCGAATAGCCTGCATCGCTCTTCCCTTCGTCCTTATATGCGGATGGAACGCTGCAGCAGACGAATTCGATCCGAAATGGATTGGCGAAGTTGAGTCGGTCCCGGACCGGCTGCGCAGCGAGTGGAACCTTTCGGAGTTTTATCAAAAACATATCTCGGTACGTGGATTCTCGATCCTAGGTTCTGAAAAAGTTTCCGATAACGCTCTGCGAGAATCGGCTTGGATTGTGGCAAGAATGGTCGGTCACCGCCCCGATGTACTCGATGCGATGACCTCGCAAAAAGTTCGTTTGGCGGTAATGGCCTATAACGAATACACCACCGATATACCCGAACATTCCCACCTAAAATCAAGCGTCTATTGGGACCGCAGAGCCAGGGGTTTAGGCGCGACTCCCGATGTTCCCGTTGTGAGCTGTGCCGAAGAAAATGTCCTCTGCTATCGTAATGACCCTTACTCGACAGAGAATATTTTGATCCATGAATTCGCTCACGCAATCCACGAAACGGGTATGAACAAAGTCGATGCGACTTTCGATCAGCGGCTGGAAAACGCTTATCAAGCAGCTAAAGAAGAAGGACTGTGGCGCGGAACCTATGCCGAGTCCAACAGGCAAGAGTATTTTGCAGAGGGCGTTCAATGTTGGTTCGACGACAATCGAGAAAATGATGCTCTCCATAACCACGTTGATACACGCACCGAGTTGGTAGCTCATGACCCGCGTTTGGCCAAACTGGTCGAAGAAGTGATCGGTGATATCTCGTGGAAGTACAACAAACCGCTGGAGCGCACCCAGCAAGATCGCCAGCATCTGCAAGACTATGACGCTGTCAACACTCCACGTTTTCAGTGGCGTGACGAACCTATTCCAACCAACCCTGAAGTACTGATTCAAACCGAGTTGGGTGATATCGAAGTTCGTTTGAATGCCAAAGCGGCCCCCAAAACTGTTGCCAACTTTCTCAGATACGTACACGAAGGGTTTTATAGTGATGGTGTCTTCTTTCGGACCGTCCGCAGCGACAATCAACCAGACAACCCCATAAAAATTTCTGTGCTTCAAGCTCGAGCCAATCCCAAAAAAGAAGCAGAATTGTTTCCGAGTATCCCCTTGGAAAGAACCAGCGATACGGGCTTGCGGCATAAGCGTGGCACCATCTCCATGGCTCGCGAAGAACCCGATAGCGGGCAAGATCATTTTTTTGTCTGCCTTCAAGATCAACCCGAACTCGATTTTGGTGGCAAACGCAACCCCGATGGCCAAGGGTTTGCAGCCTTTGGTGAAGTCACGAAGGGTATAGAGATCCTCGAGAAAATCCAACAACTCCCTGCCAAAGAACAAACACTCGAGACCCCCATCCGTATCCAACGCGCTATCCGACTCAATTGAGTTTTTACTCTCTGAGTCTTCATCCCAAACAACGCCCAGTTCTTCTAGAAGTCTCTCGCATGAAAAAAGTACGCGTGATCGATTCCCATACTGCTGGCGAGCCAACGCGTGTTGTGGTCGCAGGGGGCCCATCTTTCGGATCCGAATCGGTCCAACAGCAACTCAGCGTATTTCGCAAGCAGTTTGATTTCTGGCGATCTGCGATTGTTAATGAACCACGCGGTTCGGACGTACTGGTTGGTGCATGGCTCTGCGAGCCTCAGGATAAAAGTTGTACCACCGGCGTTATCTTCTTCAACAACGTTGGCTATCTCGGAATGTGTGGCCACGGCTTAATAGGAGTCATGTCGACACTCCGTTATCTCGGACACATTCGCTCGGGCCTGCATAAAGTAGAAACGCCCGTTGGCATCGTCTCAGCCGAAGTTAAAGAAAGTGGCTCCATTTTATTGCAAAATGTGATCAGTTATCGCCAAGCCGAAAATGTTCGTATCGATGTGCCCAATGTGGGAACGGTCAGCGGCGACGTTGCTTGGGGAGGTAATTGGTTTTTTCTAGTCAATAATCTGAAACTCGATCTCAAACTTTCCAACGTCGAAAAGCTCACCGAAATCGCTTGGGCCATTCGATCCGCCATCAACATGCAAGGCTATCCCGATATCGATCATGTTGAACTTTTCGGACCAGGCGGCAGTGGCGGAGACTCGCGAAACTTCGTTCTTTGCCCTGGAAAAGCGTACGATCGTTCCCCATGCGGTACAGGGACCAGTGCAAAACTGGCCTGCTTGGCTGCCGCCGGATGGCTTGATGAAAATCAAATATGGGTGCAGGAAAGTATCTTGGGGAGCCAATTTAGAAGCTGGTACCACTGGGCCGATCGCGATAAAAAATCCATCATACCGTTCATCGAGGGCGAAGCTTTTGTGAATGCGGATTCTAATCTGCTCTTCGATGATAGCGATCCATTCTGCTGGGGCATCCGCGTATGACATCAAATACTCCCAAACACGTTGTCATCGTTGGAGGAGGAGTCATCGGACTGAGTGTGGCCTATTATGCGAGCCAACGCGGATTTCGTGTCACTGTTATTGAACGACTCCCTGCGCAGCGCGATGGTTGTTCATTCGGAAACGCCGGTATGGTTGTTCCAAGCCATTTTGTACCGCTAGCTGCACCCGGCATGGTTGCTCTGGGATTGAAGTGGATGTGGAATCCCGAATCCCCTTTCTACATCAAGCCCCGTTTAAGCTGGGATCTAGTACAGTGGGGACTTAAGTTTTGGCAAGCCTCGACTCGAAAAAGAGTCGCGGCAGCTTCACCTTTGTTGCGCGATTTGAACATGGCAAGTCGCGCTTGCTATGAGCAAATCATGGACTCTGGGCTGGACTGCGGACTTAAACGCGAAGGACTGTTGATGCTGTGCAAGACGCAACATGCCTTGGATGAAGAAGCCGAAATGGCCGAACAAGCGAAACGGCTTGGCGTTCCCGCGGAGGTGCACGATGCAAAAAGCCTTTCATCCATTGATCCGGATGTAACGATGGATGTGGCGGGTGGCGTTTATTTTCCACTCGATTGTCACTTACAGCCCGAACGATACGTAGATGGACTAGAAAAAGCGATCGTCGCCAATGGGGGTACCTTGATGTGGAATACCCATGTTGAAAAATGGCACTTCGAGCAAGAACGAATTCGGGCGATTAAAACTTCAGCAGGCACCATCGAGGCGGATCGATTTGTTCTTTGCACTGGCTCATGGTCTGGTGAAAACGCCAAACAACTCGATCTCAAATTACCGATGCAAGCTGGCAAAGGATACAGCCTTACCATTGCCCAGCCAAAGCAGCTACCCAAAATCTGCTCCATTTTCGTGGAGGCCCGTATCGCTGTAACGCCGATGGGTCAAACACTTCGTTTTGGTGGAACCATGGAAATGTCGGGACTCAATGAAGAGATTGATCCGCGACGGGTTCAAGGAATCATAAAAGCTGTGCCCAAATACTACCCTGAGTTTCGGTTGGAGGATTTCGAAGGAATTCAACCTTGGCGTGGCCTACGCCCCTGTTCTCCAGACGGACTACCGTATTTGGGACACACCAAGCGCTATTCGAATTTAATTGTCGCCACAGGACACGCGATGATGGGTTTAAGCTTGGCCCCGATCACCGGAAAATTGGTTGCTCAATTGCTCGCGGCTGAGAAAACCGATATTGATCTCACCCTGCTTAATCCAGACCGCTACCAGTAAACGATCGGCCATTTTTGTGTTAGGTCGGAATGGATAGAATAGCTGGCAATCACATCGGACTCACGATTCGAAGCGAGCCAAGGCTCGCTTTTTCTATTATTTTCTTGCAAGCGGAAATTCTTTCCCTGATAATCCAGCGGTGGTGAAATGACTCGCCAACCCCGCCTGGATTTTGCTTTTTTAACATCCCATCTTACACGGTTGATACGCTAATCTTGATGGACGCGAACGAATAACGCGACAATAAACAGCGTGTCGAGATGTGAACGCCCAAGAGGAGAATGATCATGATATCGATTCTCTATACTGCTGGCCCACAACCGTGGCCTCTATTGTTCGTGCGTTGGGTTCGATCGAGCCAAATTCTTTCTTTGCTGTTCGCCTGGATTGGCCTGTGCGGCACTTCGCTGCTGGGACAAACGGATAACTCAGCAGATCATTTTGAAAACAAAGTGGTTCCGCTGCTGATCAGTCGTTGCCTGGAATGCCACAATTCGTCGGAGCAATCTGGGGGGCTATCGCTGGAACGTCGCACATCGCTTGATGTAGGAGGCGATGGTGGTCCGATTTTCGAGGCGAAAGATTGGAGCAGCAGCGCGGTTTGGACACGAGTTTCTTCCGGTGAGATGCCACCACCGCGTCAAGGGATATCTCAAGAATTAACTGACGATGAGAAGCAAATTTTGCAGCACTGGCTTCGAACGGGTGCCCATTGGCCCCAGGAGCGAAAATTGGACCTCTTCGAACGAACTACCAAGACGCGCGCAGGGCGCGATTGGTGGAGTTTACAACCGATCCAAACTGTCGCTATTCCCACATTGAATTCGAACACTTCCAAACCAGCCGCGAACTACATTGATGCATTTATTTTCGAAAAACTCGATCAACAAAAATGGGTTCCCGCTCCCCGCGCAGAAAAAGAACTGCTATTGCGTCGACTACATTGGGACCTGACAGGACTTTCTCCAACCGCAGATGAAATGGCCGACTTCGTAGCCGACTCTTCACCCGATGCTTACGAGCGACGGGTAGATAAATTGCTCGCTTCGCCACAGTTCGGTGTACGTTGGGGACGCTACTGGCTTGATTTAGTCCGATACGCGGATACCTCTGGCTACGAAAGGGACCAAGAAAAATTGTTTGCTTGGAAATACCGCGATTGGGTTGTAAACGCCTGGAATGAAGATTTTCCCTATGATCAATTCGTTCGTTGGCAACTGGCTGGGGATGAAGTTCCAAGTGAGTCGCAACGACCGGATCGAGATGAAATTGTGGCAACCGGATTTTTGCGGCTTGGCACTTGGAATGACGAACCCAATGATCCTGCCGACTATGTGTATGAACGTCTCGAAGATATGGTCCACGCGACCAGCAGCGCCTTCTTGGGTCTTACGGTAAAATGCGCTCGTTGTCACGACCATAAGTTTGATCCGATCTCTCAAGCAGACTATTACCGAATCGGAAATGTATTTTGGAGTGGTCCTATCGCAAATCGAAACTCTAACTGGTTAGGTGGCCCAAGTCCTACTGAATTGCCTGGCGAAGTCTTGGGATGGACCGATATCGCTAAATCACCTTCTCCGCTGCATCGCTTAAAGAAAGGAGAAAAAGATCATCCACTGGAAGTCGTCTCCCCCTCCACACCCAGTTTTGTTCCCACTTTATTTCAATCCTTTGCAACACCATCGCAACCTGCCACCACATCGCAGCGGCGTTCTCAATTGGCCGACTGGATCCTTCATCCCAAACATCCGCTTGCCAGTCGTGTGATTGTCAATCGCCTATGGCAGTATCATTTTGGCAATGCCATCGTCCGTTCCTCTAACAACTGGGGCTTTACGGGCGAATTACCAACACATCCCGAACTTTTAGATTATCTCGCACGGCGATTGCAGCAATCGGATTGGAGCCTCAAACGCATGCACCGAGATATGCTGTTGTCTGCAGCGTATCAACAAGCCAGCATTCATCCCAATCAAGCCGAGTACGCGCAGGTCGATGCCTCCAATCGGCTGATTTGGCGCAGCAATTTGCGACGAACGGATGCGGAGTCCCTTCGCGATCGACTGCTTCAATCCGCAGAACTTTTGGATCTAAGGTTATCGGGACCTGGATTCAGGCCGCCGCTGCCACGCGATGTTTTGGATGGGTTATCGATGAAATCGCGAGCTTGGATTCCATCTCCGGATTCAGAACAGTCACGCAGAAGTTTATTCTTTTTTGCACAGCGCAGTTTGGCTGTTCCGATGATGAACACCTTTGACGCTTGCGACACCGCTCAGCCCTGTGCACAGCGGGATACGACAACGGTCGCTCCACAAGCTTTAGCCTTGATGAACAACGCCATGATCGTCCAACCTTGCGAAGCTTTGGCGGGTCGACTGTTAACGCACACACAGTCCGACGAAGAACAGATTATCCACCTATGGAGATTGATTTTGCGGCGTCAACCTTCGCATCAAGAAGTAGCGCAAGCTCAACGATTCCTACAGTTACAGCGCGAAACCTACCATCTGCAATTCCAGCAGAGCGACTCCTTGCCTACAGAGTCAAAACTCGAAGCGTACCCTCAACCGACTTTCGAGTTCACTGTCACTCAGGAGAATGTGCAAGTCGATCGACGGCAACAAGTTCAGAAATGGAAAACAAGTTCTGGCAGTTTTACGGCTCAAGGTTTCGACTCAAATCAGAGTCCTACCTTGAAGTATGATGAACCATACAATCTCCCATATCTCCACTTTGACGGCAAAAAACGCTTTTTCACACTCGACCACTCTCCCGAGGTCAAAGAACCCTTCTCGCTGGTAGCCCTTATTCGCGATCATGATGCAACCGGTTATCGACAGATTTTTTCGAATTGGAATGGAGCGGCTGGCAATTCGGTCACTTCGTTTTTTTTAGGCCTCACAGGCGAAGGTCAGATTCGAATCAGCGACGATTACACCACCTCCTCAGTCCTTGGTCGAAGACATGCTTGGCATATCCTCGGCGTTGTTTGCTCTAAGGATGACGTACGAGTTTTTGTCGATGGTGAATTATTGGAAACGCTCGGACGACCGCTAGCCACTCGAAATTATGCAGGCACCTATGTCATCGGACAACAAGGCAACATAGATGGTGAATATTTTGTGGGGGATATCGCCACGCTGCAATTTTACAATCACTACATCGACGATAAAACCATGCGATCCATCATGGATCCCTGGTGTGAGAAACTTCAGCTTCGACCGAAAAAACAACCGCCCGATGCCCGTAAACTCGCTTTAGCATCGCTAGCTCAAGTCTTGGTCAGCTCCAACGAATTCTTGTACATCGATTGAGGAATACTGGCCTATGTCACTAGATGATACGAGTAAGAGCCAATCGAAACCGCTCTTTCCTTGCCGACAAATGCGTCGAGAGTTTCTTTGGGAAATGGGAGGCGGTTTTGCAGGTATCGCTTTAGCGAGTTTGCTGAATCAAGATGGTTTAGGACTTTCAGTAAGTAACGGCGCAGATAAGGTAACAGCCAATGACTTACGTCCCAGGGGAGGGCATTTCTCAACACCGGTCAAGAGCGTCATTTTCTTGATGATGAATGGTGGCCCAAGTCAGGTAGACACCTTTGATCCGAAACCTGAGCTTAACAAGTACGCTAATCAACCGCTTCCCGCCGATAAGAAGTTCATCAATTCCGGGGGGCGAAAAGTTGGTTTCTTAACGCCCGCGATGCGTCCGTTTCGTCCAGGTGGCGATTCGGGGATTCCGATATCGGACTATTTTCCTAACATCCGTAAACATGCCGACAAATTGTGCGTGATACGGTCTTGCCATACCGACAGCCACGCGCACGGCTCTGCTCTTGTCGCAATGAACACCGGTAAAACCATTGTCGGTCGTCCTAGCCTCGGGAGCTGGGCTGTCTACGGACTGGGAACAGAGAATCAAAATCTCCCCGGCTATGTCGTCATTTTGGATAAGCGTGGTGGTCCGATCGGTGGTCAGCCGAATTGGTCCAGCGGCTTTATTCCAGCCACTTTTCAGGGAACACTTTTTCGCAGTGATCCTTCTCCAGTTTTCGATTTAAGGCCACCCCCCTTTCGATCTCGCGAGACACAGCAACAGCAGCTTGAATTGCTCGGTTGGCTCAACCAACAACATCAATCCACTCGGGCCGGTGTCGACGAGTTGTCCTCGCGCGCTCGCTCGTATGAACTAGCATTTCGCATGCAAGCCGAAGCACCAGAATCCGTCGACCTGAGCCAAGAGACCGCTGCTACTTTGGATGCTTACGGGATTGGTAAACAACCCACAGATGAATTTGGCCGAAATTGCATAATCGCTCGTCGCTTGGTAGAACGTGGTGTTCGCTTTGTCCAACTCTACTCGGGAGGTGGTCATCTTGAAGAAACCTGGGATGCTCACACCGACGTCGAGAAGAATCATGGTCAGCATGGAGCGGAAGTCGATCAACCGATTGCCGCTTTGCTGGATGATTTGGAAAAACGCGGCTTACTGAAATCCACGCTGATCGTCTGGGGGGGCGAATTCGGACGCATGCCCTTTAGCGAAGGGGAAGGGGCCCGCGGTCGCAATCATAATCCCTATGGTTTTTCGATGTGGCTAGCCGGCGCCGGTGTCCGCGGAGGTATCACGTATGGAGCCACCGACGAGCTCGGCTTTGAGGCCGTTGAAAACAAAGTCCACTTACATGATCTCCACGCAACCATCCTGCATTTGCTCGGATTAGATCATGAAATGCTTACCTATTTTTATCAGGGACGCGATGAGAGCTTGACCGATGTCGGTGGACGCGTGATTCGCGACATATGCAGTATTTAATGGCGGACAATACTTGCGACAGCAAACAATATCGATCCCGGCAAGCGCTTTACAGCTTTATCCCTCTCAGGCGGCATCCGTTTCCGGATCGATTGCGATGAATGTATGAAAAATGGCATCGCCAATTTTGTTCATTTTTGTTTGCAGTGAATCGACGAATTCATGCAACCCCATGCTGATGATCTCTTCAGTACGCATAAAGGCGAGCTCATTCCGCAATCGGCCCATACGCTGTTCGGCCAAGTTACAAAACGAATCGACCGAAGAGCCGCTGATAGCGTGCAATGATAAATTCGCGCTGTCGATGCAATGCATCACAGCCCTAGGAAAAAAACGATCGAGTATCAAAAAACTCACCACTCGCTGCGGTGTAATTTGGTGATATCGTTTGCGATACATTTCAAAACCGCTCACGGTATGCAACAGCGCAGACCATTGCAAGTCATCCAGCGGTGTACCGACGTCGTGCACATGAGGCAGCAGACGATAATATTGAACATCAACCATCCGCGTCGTTTTGTCCGCTCGCTCCAAATAGCGACCTAATTGAGCGAAGTGCCACCCCTCTTCATGCGACATCGATGCATCCAGTGTGCCTTTGAATAAATGACTGGACCATTTGATGTCGTTGTAGAACTCGAGCGGTGATTGCAAAACCGTGGAAGGATCTTTGGATGCGTCTTTCACCCGGTAATAAAATTGATTCAACAATTCCCATACCTCAGACGGAATCGCGTCCCGAACACTGCGGGCGTTTTCTCGGGCAGCTCGCAGCGATGCGAGAATCGAGCCGCCGTAATTCATATCAAACGTGAGAAATTTAACGACGTTATCCCGATTTGCGATCCCATAATGCTCTTCGAACCACTCGCTGTCGCCCGTGGTGCTAATCAATGGTAACCATTGTTCGTTTTCACGACCTGGTAGATCGAGCATCACCGTGAAGGTGACTTCGACAAAGCGAGCGAGATTTTCACATCGCTCCACATATCGACTCATCCAGTAAATGGAATCAGCAACTCGGCTTAACATGAGCACAACCGTTTGAATTAAGTGTCAAAAAGCAATTTTCAGAGGATCAATTCGTTCGTCTACTACCGATGACCCAGGTATCCTTGCTTCCGCCACCCTGAGAAGAATTCACGACGAGAGAACCTTTCTTTAAGGCTACGCGAGTTAGTCCACCCGGCAATACAAAAACGGAATCACCGTCATAAAGTATGTAGGGGCGTAAATCGACATGCCTTCCTTCGAAATGATCACCCACCAATGTCGGTACTCGCGACAACGACAATGTCGGTTGAGCGATGTAATTGCGAGGATTCTCTTGAATTTTGAGTCGAAATTCCTCGCGGGCTTCATGAGTCGCTTGCGGCCCCACCAACATGCCGTAACCGCCCGATTCACCCACCGCTTTGACCACTAATTTGTCTAGGTTGGCCAAAACATACGACAATTCTTCAGGACGATAGCAGAGGTAGGTTGGCACATTCGGGAGAATCGTCTCTTCGCTCAGATAAAAACGAATCATGTCGGGGACAAATGCATAAATCGCTTTATCATCGGCGACACCCGTGCCGGGCGCATTGGCCAGCGCAACATTCCCCTTACGATACGCGTCGATTAATCCGGGTACGCCCAGCAGTGAATCGGGACGAAAATGCAAGGGATCGAGAAAATCATCATCGATCCGGCGATAGATAACATCCACTTTCTTGAATCCATGCGTCGAACGCATGAAGACAAAGCCATCGCGCACCGTCAAGTCACGACCTTCCACTAATTCAACACCCATTTGCTGGGCCAGGAATGTATGCTCGTAATAGGCACTGTTGAACACTCCAGGTGTTAACACCACCACGGTCGGTTCCATTCCCGAACGCACGCTTAGGCTTTGCAGCAACCGCAACAAGCGACTGGGATAGTCGTCCACTGGCCTCACATGACACATGTCGAAAAGGGAGGGGAAACTTCGCTTCATCACAAAGCGATTTTGCAAAACGTAAGAAACTCCGGATGGACAACGCAGATTATCTTCCAGAACGTAAATGGTACCATCGCCCCCGCGCACCAAATCCGTACCCGTAATGTGGCACCAGACACCGCGAGGAGGTTTTAATCCAGTGCACTGAGGCCGAATCGCTTTGCAGGTCTGCAAAAGAAATTCGGGCACAATTTTCTCTTTTACAATGCGTTGGTCGCTGTAGATATCCGCAATGAAAAGATTCAACGCGCGAATACGCTGCGCTAAGCCTCGTTCGATCAAATCCCAATCTTGAGCCGATACGATTCGCGGAATAATGTCGAATGGAAAAATCTTCTCTGTACCAGCCGAATCACCGTATACGTTAAAGGTGATCCCCATGCGAAAGAGGGATCTCTCGGCGGCTTCTTGCCGCCGTAGGAGCTCACCCGGAGGCAGATCGTTAATCTTATGGACCAGCAGGCCGGTTCCCTGGCGAGGCTCACCGTGCTCATCCATGATTTCATCATAGAAAGATTCTGGCGAGTAGTTACTAAAATTCGGCGTCGAATTATCGGCCGACTGTATTTTCATCGATTGAGATTGGGTAGCGAAATTCATGCTGCATTGTGTTCCTCTACTCCGCCTTTTGGATCAATACCCCTACCGTCACTACCTACCCCAGGGTTAAAGATAGTGGTTTATTGCCCTGCTTGGCAATAACCCGCCCCTGGAACTGGAAAACTTTACCCAGGAGGCCATTTCAGTCCACGGCCCGCCAAGAGATGAAAATGCAAATGCGGTACCTCTTGTCCACCATCGTCCCGACAATTCACAACGACCCGATAACCGGCTTCCGCAAAGCCCATGCTGCGGGCGATTTTTTGGATGGTCAAGTAGATATGCCCCACCAGCATCTGATCCTCAGGAGTCAAATCCTCAAGCGAAATCAATTCTTTCTTCGGAATGACCAAGATGTGGATGGGGGCTTGCGGACGAATATCGTGAAACGCCAGCACTTGCTCATCTTCATGCACGATTTTGGCTGGAATTTCCTTGCGAATGATTTTGGTGAAAATACAGTTTTCCATCATTCACCCCGTAAATGCAATTTCTATTTCAGACGCAAGGTTACTACGATTCGCTGGTGAGCAAGTCTTCCGTCCACCATGCGCCACGACCTGGAGCAGACTCATCCGGCCCATCAACTTTGCGATCCGTCCATGGCCCTTCGATCGGCTTGCTGTCGTCGTACCAAAAGTGTTTGATAGAAGAGGGTTTTCGACCCCGTCGAACTCGTCGAACATTTTGATAGACATACACCTCTGGCTCCGCCGCCTCTTCCGCTTCCGGCTCAGCCACAACTTCGCGAACCTCCGCAACACGCTCAGGTACAACGGTCTCTGTCACCATTTCCACCACCGCAGGCTCCGGCTCAGTGACCGCCGGCGGAGCAATCACTTCTTCCGCCTCGACCTCAAAATGAGCCGCAATGCGAGCTGGCTCATAGATACGGGCTTCGCCAGCAATACCTTGTTGCGGCAATACTCGCACCTGAACGCCGATATCATAGAATATCTTCATGATGTGTTCATGGCAGGTGAACATGATCACTTGATGCCCCATCTCCGCGAAATCTCGCAGCACTCGGGCTGCCGCAGTTGCTCGGCGAGCATCAAAATTCACCAAGACGTCGTCCAGTACCAAAGGCAAATTGACTCCCCGACGCGAGTAGGCGCTGGCTAATGCTAACCGTAAGGCGATAAAGACGGCCTCCCGAGTTCCGCGACTTAAAACCTCGAGTGGGAGAGATTGTCCCTGGGCATTGTCGATACGCAGGGCGTTCTTGCCCAATGGTGTCCAAACACGCACATACTTGCCATCGCTCAAAGATTTCAAAAAGGAAGAAGCTTCTCGCAATGTTTCAGGTTGTCGCTCATTTTCATAAACCTCGCATACTTTCTCGAGCATGAAAGTGGTTGCTGCAAGGGTTTGCCAATGCGATGTCGCTGCCTGAATCTGTTTTTCCAAGCAAGCCAGCTCAAGCTTGGCTTCTGCCAAACGCTTATCCAAGGCGAGCGATTTCATTTCTTGCTGAAGTTCACCTTGTCGCTCGAACAATTGCGCGACGCGGACTTGGGTTTGCCCCTGACGATTCTGCAAACCTTCCCAGCGTTTTTCTAAATCCTCTGAGCCTGTGCCTTCGAGCATTCGAGCAATCGTATCGTAGGGAGCAACATTTCCAATGATGACTCGAATACGGTCATCAGCCTCTCGTATCTGTTCACACAACCTCTCATGCTTTCGCTTCAATCCCAATTGTTCATCGAGATGCTCCGCGCTTTCGACACCCAACTCTGCCAATAATGTTTGGCGAGCTCGCACAAATTTATCACTCGCTCTTTGTACCTGATGCTGAAGTTTTGCCAGTTGCTGATCTTGCTCCTTCAACTCTTTGCGCTGCGCAAGATAGTGCTTCTGTTCTCCAATATGCATTTGCAATTGATTGATCAATTCCAACGGATCCACCTTCGATAGCGAATCCACGCGACTGGTGTCCATAGCATCCCGAATCGCAAGTGCTGGCTTCGCTTCTGTGCCATCTCGGCGATGGCGATCCTGTTTATTGCTGGCTAAATCTCGGTTGCTCTTGGCACCTTGGTCTCGATTAGCACCATGATCCAGCGTTGCAGATTCTTTGGTCGATTTCTCGCTTCCCTCGCGTTTGCCTGATGAACTGACCTGTTTGACTAAACCATCCAGTCGTTGGACAATTCCGATCAATTCAAGCTCGCGCTGCTCTAATTCATCTTCCTGAGCCTTCAGGCGGTTTCGCCCTTGCATCAGCAGTTCATATCCTTCCGACATGATTCGCAAGGTCTTAGGTGAAATACCTTCTGCTAATCCCAGCGTCTTAAGGGTCTTTTGCCAATCGCTGCGGGCGGAGCGGAGGATTCGAGCAACTTCGGCTCCTCTCTTGCGGATTTGCTGCTGTCGTTGCCGAACGGCAAGTAAATTGTGATGCAACGGTAACATCGACTCCAGTTCGGCCAATTCATCCTCTGCTCTCTGCAAACGCAAATCGATCGCATCGCTCTGCACGGGAAGATGCTTGTCGAATTCATCTCGTTCTAATTCGGCTTTGCGGATCTGTTTTACGACCGCTTCCAACTGATCTTCGCAATCGTCTAAATCATTGACTGTATTGCGATCGGATAACTGTCTCCACATGTACCAGAAAAAGAGTAACAGAATACCGGACAGTACCCATAAGGTGCCGGTGGATTGATCTTTCTCAAAAAACCCTGTCCCGAACCATTTGCAGATACCGCTTATGACAAGAAAGCCACCGCCGATGAAAGGGAGTGATAACAAGAAAGCTTTTTCCATCGGAAAAGCTTCTTCGGCCCCCAAATCGACCGCCTCATTTTCAAGTTCCTGTTTTGTTCGCAGCAGCTTCTCCAAGCGATCTTGGGATTGCAACCGCTTTCTCAGGTTGGTGATCAACTCCGCCTGAGCGGCCATCGCTTCGTGCAAATCGGTCTGTCCTCGATCGGTCAGCACGGAATTCAATTGCACTTCTAACTCTTTTGCTTCCTTTGAGTCGTGAGAGTTTTGCGATTTGATCTGCTTCAAACGAGCGAGTTGTTGCCGAACCTCCCGAGCCGGTCCAGCCAAGCGAGCGATGGTTTCCTTGTTTAAATCGGGCATATTCGCCAAACGGCGATCGGTTAAAAGAGCTTCGACGTCGTTCTCATTAAGCCCTAAGCGTTTGGCATCTTCGGCTAGTTGTTCGCGCGATGTGGCGACTTGCTGTCGCAAACGCTGCACTTGTTTCTGTAATGAGGCAATCCAAGGAGCTTGCTCGCTGGCTGCCTCGATCCGCGAGGCGAGTTCTAAAATAGATCGGCGAATAGGCAGCAGCGTGGCCTTGCGGCGCAGTTCCTGCCGTTGGTTGCGGATGTCGTCTAGTCGTTCTTTGCGCTGCTGGAGTTCTGCAGCAATCGACTTTAGTTTGTCCGAAGCCTCATAGTGCAAATCGGTTCGCGCGTTGAGTAGCTTCAATTGTTTTTGCAAATCGGATCGTTGCTGCCATGGCGCACGCACCTGCAGAGCGGTTTCGATGGTTCGACCTTCTTGTTCCCACTGCGCGATACGTTCCTGCAATTCGTGGATTTCAACCGCCTGACTTCGGCGTTGGCCGGCTAATTCCGTCCACCGACGACCTCGGGCAGCATGTTCTTCAATCTCATCCTTGAGTTTTTCTCGGCGCAACATTAATTGCGGAATCTGTCCCGCTTCGGAACTATTGACCAGATGGGTTCGGGCAGTGCGAAGCTGGCGAATCACATCAACCAAAGATACTCGGTCTAAACCACTGGAGAGTTTGTACAATTCATCGGCCGCGGCCGTATCGTCCAGAGTACTCAACTCCTGCAGTTCGCGAAGGCCAATTGCGAAAACATTGGTAAAGATGGATTCATCTACTTGTCCCAACAACATCGATAAGCGATGCTGACCTTGAGAGAGCCCATCGGCGCCGGTCACCGCTAAGGTACCCGCCACCCCCGCCTCGTTCATCGTGGCTCGGCGGGTGATTTCGTACCCCCCTCCGGGCCCTGTTACGCGAATGGCTCCACCTGGTCTTCCACCATGAATGGGAGGCATATAGCGGTTGCGACGATCGGCTGTAAAACCATAAAACATCGTTCGCAAAAACTGCATTAACGTGGTTTTACCCGCCTCATTGGGTCCGTAGAACACGGTCATGACTTCTGGCATGCTGTCCACGTGCAAGCCGGACCACACTCCGAAACCATCAATCTGTACGTCTTTGATTTTCACGGTTTGCTTCTCCTGTCAACCGTTAATTGCCGACGCCGTTGAATCGACGAGTCGCTGCCAATAGATCGACTTGATGTCCACGCAGTAAATCGACCCCCAACAAGGTCGCTCGCTCGATCATGGCTGCTTGCGTCATACTATCCGAAGCTGCAAGAGTTGCTTGCCATACCGGTGTACCGGGAGTTTCTGCTTCAATCAGCGCTTTACAATTCAATTCTCGCCCTTGAGTCTTTCGATGCTGCTGAGAGGTTCGCAGAAAATCGCCCAAAATTGTATCTTCATCGAACCATTTCTGTGGCAAGGTTTTAGGGGGCAAAAGCTCAATATCGGTTGTCCACACCGCAGGCTGTGCATGGCCGAATTCGCGACGCAACCAAGCCATCGTCTCCTCGACCGCTCCTGGCCCCACAACGGTCGCTTGCTCTAAATCGAGTTGTATGCGCCACTGGACCAAAAGACTGCGGCCGGGACACTCCGCTTGTAGTTTGGCAATTCGCTTACCTAGTAGCTGCCGAAGATCGCGTCCAAAAGCACCATCGGCTGCATCGATGAATAAGCGGGCATAGCGAAACACATCGGTCTCGATGGTTTGCACTTGTATGTTTTGATCCACATCCACATCGATCAAGTAAAAGCCATGTGGCCCCGATTCTTCAAGGGATCGAGCTTGTGGTGAACCGCAATAACGTATTTGTGGAGAGTCTGTTTGCAAAATTGTCGACTGATGATTGCCACCTAAAGCCCAATAATCCGCGCGAATCGTGTTCAATGTCTCTGCGTCGGCTTTGCCATACCCGATACAAATGGTGAATTGATCCTCGATTTCATGGGCATATTCGGCCGCGTAAATGGATTCGCGACCATCGAAACTCCGCCCCAATATTTTTGCTAACGGTTGCCCTGCGCGTCGAAAGGTCAACGCTTCGACTTGTCGCTTAGAAAACCAATGGACGTTGTCGGGTAACGGAACCCCATCGGGCCAACGATCCGGTTCGTCCACCATGCCGCCGCACCAGTAAACCTGAATACCGCGAGCATTCAACGTTTCGAAGTGATCGAGCAACCATGCAATTCCCACCGCGCCAGTCGAGACAGGATTGATGATATCTCCCGCCAAAAGAATAAAGTCGACGTTCTCAATCAGGGCGGTTTCAAAAATCGCATCGGCAGCCGTCCACGGCGCCTCGACCAATGGAGTGCTCAAATGATCGGGGAGATCGTACAAATCCCCCATCGGACGCTCGACATGAAAATCGCTGGCGTGAATAAAGCGGAATGATTCTTTCGCCATCACTGTTTCCTCCCTGAAACCTGGCACCCGCTGTCACAACAAGCGGGACCTGGACAAGATAGCCGACTTCGGTATCGAGCGACAAGCTGGAAATCCTGACCTGCACTGTTTTTGCCCCCCCGATTTAGAAATTATTTCGCTCGAAACTCCCTAAATCGAATGCTAGCAAACGACTTTTTTCGGCTGATAGTCGCGTGAAGATCCGTATCGGATCTGCGGAATGTAGCGATCTTGAGCACTTCTCTCATCCTCTAGGCCACTCTCACGACCGAAACCCATTACCAAAATTTGAACCTCGCTATCCCGTGACGTAAATCTACGGGTTGCCTTACGGATTGATTTGAAATTGGGGAAAAAGAGAATGTCCAAACCAGCCAATCCCAAACCAGCCAATCAGGGTCCAGTGAAAACCGATTATTCCTGGATTGGAAATTTAGTCGCCACTCTCGGTTTGATCATCGGAGTGTTTGTCATTCTGGCGAACCGTCCCCCCGCGACAGACAAATTGGTCGTTAACGCGGAATCCATCCGGCACTTGGCTCAATCTTCTAGCACTTCTTCTCCAGAGGCTCCAAGTCTCAAGCGTGTTTCGATCGATTGGCCATCGACAGCGCCTCCCTTAATGACCGTTCCGATGACCGCCGAAGAAGTTCAAGCTTTGCAACAACGCTGGGGTGAATATCTCGGCGTTCCCGTGGAATTCAAGAACTCGATGGGCATAAGCATGGTGCTTGTTCCCCCGGGAGATTTTAGAATGGGAGGCACCGAATCGCAGCTGCGGGCTGGCTTTGGCGTAGTCAATCAAAATGACGCCCACTGGATGAGTTGCTATGAGAGTGCCGCTCCACAGCATGATGTGCGTTTAACGCATCCATACTACATTTCTCGCTATGAAATCACGCAGCAGCAATACAGTATGGTGCTGGAGCGAAACCCTTCATGGCATGCAGTCACCGGGAAGGAAGCCTTCTATCGGGATCTAGTCAAAGGGATAGACACAGCCTCCTACCCTGTTGAAGGTGTCTCTTGGCTCGATTGCATCGAGTTCTGTAATCGATTGAGTGAACTGGAAAAAAAACCGATCCATTATCAGTCGCAACCGTCTGCCGATCGCCCCGATTTCAGAGCGAGCTTTGATGGTGGCTACCGCTTACCCACCGAAGCCGAATGGGAAATGGCTTATCGCGCTGGGACCGACACTCGTTTTTATTCCGGTGACGAGCAGCTTATTCCAGCCGAGGCTGGTTGGCATGGGAAAATCCATGGCGGACGTGCTCATCGAGTCGGTGAATTGCCCAGCAATGCGCTCGGGCTTCATGATATGGGGCACAATGTTTGGGAATGGGTCGATGACTACTTTGATCCTGAGTATTACCAAACGGGTTTCGGAAAAGTAACGCGTGATCCGCTCGGCAGCCCGACTGGCACCATGCGAATCGTGCGTGGCGGCATGTGGCCCTATGCCGATACAGCGGCTTTTGATCGGTACGCTTACTACAACGACTATCAGTGCTGCTATGTTGGGTTTCGCCTTGTGCTCCCTGTACCCGTCGATAAGCTTCCAGACCCAAATGGCACCAAAGCTATCGCGCCGCTAGACTGATTTTGGCAATCCAATTACGTCAACGGAATATGCAGGCCGTCATAGGCCAATTCCACATGCTTTGGCAAAATCGCGTTGGTCTCGTAATAATCGAGTTCATGAGAAACGTGCGTCAGGTAGGTGCGTTTCGGCCGCAGTTTTTCGATAACTTCGAGCGACTCTTCCAAGCAAAAATGGGTCGCATGTTTGGTGATCCGCAAGCAATCCAGCACCAGCGTATCGAGTCCCTTGAGCAGACTCCAGCTTTCATCTGGGATAAAGTTTGTATCGGTGCAATAGGCCACATTGCCAAAGCGAAATCCTAGCACTTGAAAATGTGGCCCATGCAATAAGCGAACGGGAATCACAGTAGCCCCGAGCACATCCAGTGGTTCTAAATCCAGTTGCCTTAACTCCAATTTGGGTGTTGCCCCTTCATGCGTGTGAACGCGTTCCATAAAGGCATAATCAAATGTGGATCGAATGCGGGCTTCGACAATCGGCTCGCAATAAATTGGAACGGCATGGCCCAAGGTAAAAGGGAAGAGTCGAACGTCGTCGAGCCCGAGTAAATGATCAGAATGTTCGTGGGTATAGATAACGGCGTGTGCGATTCCGATCCCCTCACGCACCATCTGCAGTCGCAATTCAGGTGGAGTATCGATCAGAAGATTGCCTTCGGGCAAACCGACAATCGCCGCACATCGTGAGCGCTGGTTTTTGGGATCACCTCCACTACACACGGAGCAACCGCATCCAATCGTGGGTACACCGACACTTGTACCGGTACCCAGCAAGATCATTTGGCCGGAGATATCCCGGGTCTTAAAAATTCTCGGCATGCTCCATCCTCTGACGCCCGATGTGACCAGAAGCGAATAAACTCGCCACGATCCATTGAAAACATTTTCGCGAAGGTTCTCGGAATCTGGCTGCATTGTAAATGGTCGCTGGCGAATGCGAAAGTTCGCCAAGAACGATTATCTGCTGCAATCGTACGTAAGACTAGCGATTTCGCATCGCTTTCAGTTCGCTTGCGTCGGAACGGTCATTTTCGTAACTTGTAGGTCAGGTCCTGTGACGTAGATTCAGCGAGAAATCGAGTTTAACCCATGAGCCATGATGCGACCGCCCCGGTGCTTTCCACGATGAGTCACCCTTCCACGCAATCACGCCTCAGAACCCGAGCGATTGTATTTTCCCTGCTATTGGCCATCGCAGGCATCGTGATAGGTGGGTGGTTCTTCGGTTCCAAGGATACCCCCAATGACACCTATAACTGGGCACCCCCTGCGGGCCTCGATCCGAAACGAGCGTTTGGATATTTGGAAAAAATTTGCGATTTCGGTCCTCGGCCAAGTGGCACTCCCGCCATGGATAAGCTTCAAACCTATTTGATCGAACATTTCCGCACATTAGGAGCGACGGTCGAAACACAAGAGTTCGAAGTGCGCCACCCGCTGGATGGCACTCCGGTCACCATGAAAAACATCATCGTGCGAATCGCGCCTCAACTCAAACGCCGCGTTATTTTATGCACGCATTATGACACGCGACCTTTTCCAGACAGCGATCCAGTCAATCCCCAAGGTGTCTTCATCGGAGCCAATGATGGCGCGAGCGGCCCAGCTCTCTTTCAAGAAATTGCTCCGCAACTGTTAAAAATGGACTTAAAAGTCGGCGTCGACTTGGTCATGTTTGATGGCGAAGAACTCATCTTTGAAAACGATGGAACTCGCGGCGAGTACTTTTTAGGTTCTAAACATTTTGCTTCGCAGTATGCGAGCGATGCGAAAGACTTTGCATACGAGGCTGGTATATTGGTGGACATGATCGCAGACAAAGAATTGCAATTGTACTACGAACGAAATAGTTTTGATTACGCCCGCAATTTGGTACGTGAGGTCTGGGCTATTGCAGCCAAACTAAAGATTCGGGAATTTGTGCCCCGCACTCGCCACACAGTGCGGGATGATCACCTTCCATTAAACGAAATTGCGAGAATCCCAACCATCGACATCATCGATTTCGATTACCCCCGACCGTCGACGCGGGGCCAAAAGTATTGGCACACAGAGAAAGACATCCCTGAAAATTGCAGTGGGGAATCGATATGTAAAGTAGGTGCCGTTCTACTGGAATGGATCAAAGGCCTCAAGTGACAATGCGGCCATGCCTTGGACTCGAAATTTATCCTAAGCTGCATTTTCCTGATTCTGGCCCCCCTAGCGCTTGGCCGAAGGCTGTGGGTCTTAATAGCTGCTCACAAATTCTCTTGATCCTCTGCCCGATCACTGGGCCACAGCAACCACATCGCTAACACCCCAATCAGTGGCGCCAACCCGACCAGCATGATGCCGAGATCATACGATTTATTCTGATCCGCCAGTCGACCAAACCATTTGTGTGTCGGTGCCGAGACTAGCCAGCCAATGGCCGAAAGCACTCCAGATGCTTTGCCGATATGCTTCGCACTGAGTTCCTGCGAAAAGGAGTAATAACAGGGGAAAAGGCCTAACGTCGCAGCGCCAATAACCAGCAGTGTACCCAATAGAACAAATCCTTTTGGAAGCATACTTGCCGCGATTGTCAAAGTGCAAACCAGCGCGCAGATGGTGAAAACGATCAATCGGCTGCGATGAACATTCAATCCGCGTCGGGACATCGCAAGCACAGCGGCCCCGGCCAACAAGCACCCGATATCCGTAAAAATATAATATATTGACGTAAATCCGAGGCTCTCCGCCTCAGTGTAGCCTCTCCCTTGCTGCAAAAATTTCGGAAGCCAAGCTCGAATCAATTGCCAAGAAGTATTGATGGACAAGACCACAAAAGCTAGGGCCCAAAACTTGGGATCCATGAGAAAGTCGACGATCCACTGCAAAGGTAGATCATTGATATTTTTCGGAGTGTCCAAGTTTTGTGCGACCAGTGCGGCTCGAGGAATCGTCGTCAACCATAGAAAGACCCAGAGTGTTCCCACTGCCCCGATGACGAGAAACGGTGGACGCCAAGTGTCGGCGATCTTGGGATCGCCGGCCAGTGCGAGCACAATGATGGGTGTGATGATCGCTCCAATCGATGCTCCCGATTGCAAGATACTATTTCCAAAAACACGGTCCCCCCGCGACAAAACGGTATGCGTTACGACCAGCGCGCAGGGCCAGTGCCCAGCTTCAAAAAAACCAAGCAGGGCACGGCAATACCACAGATTATTGAAACCGGTGGTAAAACCGGTCAAGAATCCCATCACCGACCATGCCAAAAGAACAAAGGGATAGAGCAACCGCACAGAAATCTTATCTGCAGATGCCCCGAATACGATCGATCCGAATGCAAAGGCAACTCCAAAAACAAACTCCAGCTCACCATATTGCTCCTCTGAGAGCTCAAACTGCGTGGTGATTCGTACCGAGAGCGTGGACAGCGTCTGGCGGTCCATATAATTGATCATCGTGGCTAGCAGCAACATCAGCGCCACCCACCACTTCCACCATGATAAACTAGCATCGAAGAGTTTCATCGGAGAAAATTTTTCTGAAGGATCGTGGAGGGATGACACATCAATCGCGGATACGTATCCTAACGGATCTGCACGCTGAACTTCCACCGCTTCCAAAAATACTTTTCCTAAATTCCCAGCAGGAGCCTATCGCATGTCCAGGTTGAATCGACGTCATTTTGCAAAATCCGCTGCCGCACTCAGCGCAGCAGCTGTAGTGGCGTTCAAGAACGGCCCCAAGTTGGCCGCTGCCTCAACTTATCCTCGACCGCTGAAGATCCTCGATACACATCAACATTTATGGGATTTAGATAAACTGAAGCTTCCCTGGCTGGAAGGGGCACCAGAGGTCTTAAAGAAAAAATTTTGGCTAGACGAATATCGCGGTGCCACGAAAGGTTTTGAAGTCGACACTCTATACATGGAAGTCGACGTGGCTGAAGAAATGTTAGACAAAGAAGCAGAGATTATTTCTGAATTGAGTCGAGATCGAGCCAACAAAATGCTGGGTGCTATTTTGGGAGGTCGCCCCGCCTCGAAAGATTTTGAAGCCTATGTCGATCGCCAGATTGAGCGCGGCGCCGTCAAAGGCATACGACAAGTTTTGCATGGAGGCACTCCCAAAGGATACTGTCTCGAGGCCTCATTCGTGAAAGGCATCAAAGTACTTGGAGAACGTGGACTATCGTTTGATCTGTGCATGCGTCCTACGGAACTTCGCGATGGTTATCAACTTGCCAAACTCTCCCCCGAAACGCGTTTTGTGATCGATCACTGCGGCAATGCAGATCCTAAAGCCTTTGAGCGCTTCGCCAAAGCTGGACTGAAAGCCGATCATGATGCCAACGATTGGCGAGTTTCGATGAAGCAGCTCTCCACCTTACCGAACGTTATTTGCAAGATTTCTGGAATTGTGGCTCGTGCTCCCGAAGGCTGGAACGATCAGGATTTAGCACCTATCGTCGATTATTGCCTTGATACCTTCGGTCCCAACCGTGTCATTTTTGGTGGTGATTGGCCGGTTTGCTTGCTCGGAGCTCAACTGAATGCCTGGATAGAATCCTTGGCCAGAATCGTAGCAAAACGTTCAGAGAAAGAACAAAGCCAACTTTGGTACGAAAATGCGGCTGCTTTCTTTGCAACCAAAAAGTGAAAATAAAACTGAAAAATAAAAAACTCCGTTCGCGTCTCGATAGAAATGCGAACGGAGCTCTTGGTCAGCAGTTAGCCTTCTTGTGAAGGCTTATCGGAATTCGATCAACTCGCCACCTCCACAACTGAGCATAGCTTCCAAAATCTCCTCGGTGAGTTCATCGCTAATCGGAGTCACTGATCCGTCACAAATGCAGATGTAGCCACCTTCGGGACTTTTCAGCAAAGAGTCTAACAGGGACTTGGCAGAGATATCAAAGTCGTCCGGTTTGGTCCAAGGCACGGAAGAATCCGCATCAACCTCTACAAACATAATAGTGTTGGATGTGCCATCGGTAATGTTTCTAAAACTGCATTTCTCAATATCCCAAAGCGTTCGCTTATCATCCGCTCCACCGTACGGCGCAACATAGGTAGTGTAACCTTCTGGCGTCTTCACTCTCTTATTTTGATAGATCTGTGGTATCTGGGCCAGTAATTGTTTGTTGTGCTCGCTGTCCCAAGGTTCATCCAAATGGAATTGCTCATACAACTCTGATTCGCCAAGAAACGGAAGAAGCATCACCCGCCAACTTAGCAACGGTTTTTCATCTTCACTCAAGATCGCTCGCGGTGGAAACCGCCTGTAAGCATCATGATAATTATGAAACGCTAACCCCAGCTCCTTCAGATTATTTGTGGGCGACGCACTTTCTCTCATGACTCGAAATGAATCCATGATGGGAGCCATAAAAGCAACCATCATCGATGCCGAGAAATACGGTTGAAAGTTTTTCAGTTCGATAGTGGATCGATTCCCAGCCAAAACTGGCTCGGTAGTCGCCTCCAAAACCTTGCGTGCTCGACCGAGATAATTGGCCCAAGCAGTTCGCATCTCGTCGCTCATTTGCACATAGGCCATTTCCTTCTGCAACTGATCGATCATTTGATCCATACTCTGCGACCTTAAACTGAGCAACACTTGTTGCATCCGTTTCGCCGACGCGTCATCCTTCGCCCCAAAGTGAACTTTAATTGCCAAGCTATCTTCCAATGCGACTCGGATATAAACATATTCGGTCAGATCGTTCATCTCGGACAAATCCCCAGCAATATCCCCAGTGATCATAAACCCATATTGCTCGATCACCCCCCGAATCAATTCCCGCAGCGGCGCCAGCGCGAGGACGATTCGGATAGGTTCTTTATCAGAAGACAACATTTCAATGTATTTGCTCGGTGTACCGCGAGCCGCCATGAGCTTTCGCAAAGTCCCTTCGGTGCCGAAGAGTATGGAACTCTTGGTTCGCACAACGCTAAATGGCGTATTGAGCATTGGACGAAGTTTTATGTCGGGCGCCTTGGCCGATGTTTTTATCGGTCCAAACAATTCCGGCTTAAGGTCATCGATGTTGACCGGCTGACTCGTTTTGATATGAACCCCAAATTCCGGAACGGCTGCTGTGGGTAACCCGACACCTCCCCAAATCTGAGTGGCCAAAAGGGGATCAACGCCCATGTAATCTTTTCCAGCGGCTGAAGCCACCTCCCAAGGAACGGTTTCTAAGTTTTTGTTCGTCTGCATCGCCGCCAAGTCGATAGCGAAAACTACCATCGAATCGGATGGGAGATAGACATCATTCTCTCCTTGCCCGCGCACCAGCGGACACAAACTCCAAATAGCTGCAGACCAAACTGTAATCTTGATGACGAGTCGCTGCCGCAACCGAGAAAAAATCATATTATTTTCCTGCTATAATTTATAGATAGTTTTTAAACACGATCGATTGGCTTTCAGGGTAGCTCGACCACTTCGCCACCATTGCAACTTAAAATAGCTTTCAAGGTTTCGATATCGATAAACTTCGAAAGCGTGCGAACAGAACCGTCTGCGATACCAATATCAATGGTGTTTTCATATTCTTGCAGCAATTCTTGGAGATCGATTTGCGATAGATCTAAATCCTCGGGCTTCGTCCATGGAACCGCCACAGAATCAGGAGCGTTGATGAAGAGTAAAGTATTGGAAAGACCATCGGTAACTTCGGCAAAACGTCGATCTTCCAGATCCCAAATCGTAGGGGTATCTTCGCCACCGCCGTGAGGTACTAGATAGGTTGTGTGTCCCGGAGGTGCTTTAGAGCGAGCGTCTCGAAAGAAAGCCGGCATTTCTTGGAGCAGTTTTGCGTTGTGCTCGCTATTCCAAGGCTCATCCAAATGAAACTTAGAATAAAGCTCTTGCTGTTCTAAAAAAGGCAGCAAGTGCACACGCCAGCTTAACAGTGGTTCTCCGGCGCCGTCCTCAATAAAGCGATTTGGCATACGTTTATAAGCTGATTCATGATTGTGGAAAGCCAAAGCGAGTTGCCGCAGGTTATTCGTAGACTGCATTCTTCGAGCCGCTTCGCGGGCTGCTTGCACTGCAGGCAATAAGACTGCTATGGCAACTCCCACGGTCGTGGAAGTATTTGATAGATCAAATACGACGGTCAAACGCTCGCCTTCTTTCTCTGGTTTGGAGGACGACTGTATCAATTTTCTCATTCGCTTGAGGTACATGCTCCAACCCTCTCGCAGATTCTCGCTCATGGACCCCTCTATGCCTTCCTTAACGATAGTCCTTTCCATAGCTTCGAGTCCCCGCTCCTGAAAGCCTTGGATCAGGCCGGATAACTTATTCAATCCCGCTTCATCCTTCGCACCCACATGCATATAAACTCTAGCAAGATTTTTTTCCTCAATTCGGAAATGAACATACTCCGCCGTTTCAACTATTTCCTGCAAATCCTTCATCATTTCTTCGGTAAGTTGACCTCCATTTCCATCGATAGCTTGTAACAACATCGGACGTAGGGCCGACACAGCAACCACGACTTGAACCATGCCTTGATCTTTAGCAATCAGGCTTACCAATGGATTGGGCACTTCTTTTGCAGCCATCATCTTGCGCAGCGTCTCTTCCGTTCCCAACATATATTGATCTTTCGTTTGTACCACACTGGTATCGCTACCGAAGATCGTGCGAACTTTGGTGCCAGGAACCTTTTCAGAGGTTCGCACCTCATCAAATATCTGGGGATTTAAATCCTCAATAGCCACTGCCTCAGACAGCGTCATTCGAAAGCCAATTCCCGGCGGTTGGGATGGGTCCTTCAAATTCATCGCTCCCCAAAACTGAGTAATTACAAACGGATCGACTCCGAAGTTTTCCTTGCCAGAGACCGCAGCGAGCTCCCACGGAATGAGTGCTAAATCTTGATGCTTGCGAATGGCAGAAACATCCCCATACACAACCACGGTTGAATCCTCGGGAAAATAGGGTGCCTTAGTCTCCTGCGCTAACAGGACCGCTCGCCCTGAAATCAACGCACAAAAAACAGCCAGCACATGCCAAACAGACGCGATACTCCATCGCATAAAAGCTACCCTTGGCGGCACATAGAATTGAAATCGAAAAGACATTCGCATTTGCGATTCCGCAATTGTACCCCAATTTAAACCGTTCTCGCAACCTGCTAAAGCATTTCCCATCGATCGGAATCAATCACTGCAGACGAGACGTAACTCTGGTACCATATTCTCAGCGTCCAGCGACGGCCGGAAGTGATGCATCGCGACAAACGGTTCGATAGAGATGTGGGTTGCTGCATCAACTTATTGCAGCATGATTTAACAGTTACAGGAACGGATTGTGATTCGATCGCTTCGATTAGGGGTATGGTTCGCGATAGGTTTGTTGATTTTGGCAGCAATCGCCTCCTTCATTCCTTATGCACCGGCCGTTGAGGCCGCTCGCCGCAATGGTTTCACCGACGAAGTGATTCAGACCGGTTTGACGCGATCGGCCGAATCGCGTCTGCTGTTTTGGGCTGCTCAATTCGCCCAAATTTTTTTCATCTATTGGATCGGCCTTTCCGAAACAGGGAGCCGCTTAGCGGGCTTTTGGTTGGCTCGAACCCATAGTCGTGTTTGGCTCACCGCTCTGATCACGGTCGCCTGGCTCTGCCTGTGCCGCGAATTGTTGCTATTTCCTTTCCGAGTAATGAGCTATTTTCAAAGCCAACGCTGGGGGATGCTCGCGGCAGATTATTCCTTGTTGAACTGGAGCAAAGATTATCTCTTCGCTTCCAGCATCGATTTTCTGCTACTGCTCGTCGGATTTTCACTTTTCTGGATGCTAATCAAATTTTTGCCGAAATTTTGGTGGCTGGTAGCACCGCTGGCCAGCGGTGCATTGGCAATTTCTTATGCGATGATGGCTCCTCTGATTCTCGATCCCATCATGAATCGCTTCGTTCCTATCGAGAATACCGAATGGCGGGACTTAAAACCCCGTCTCCTTGCGCTGGCAGCCAGAGCCGATTTGCCCGTTCAGGATATTTGGGTCATGGATGCCTCCAGACGCAGCACTCATAGCAATGCGTACTTTACGGGCTTTGGCTCAACCCGTCGTATTGTCCTGTACGACACACTTCTGAAGCAGCTTTCACCGGCTGAAATCGAAGCGGTACTAGCGCATGAAATCGGCCATTGGGAGTACGACCATATCGTGTGGGGCATCCTATTGGGCACGATGGGTATGTGGCTTGGCTGCTGGATCATCGATTGCATTTTGTCTTCCTCGCTCCATCAACATCCATGGCGAGCCAATGCAAAACATGATCCTCGACTGCTCGGCTGGATCGCTTTGCTGTTGTTTTTTGGAGAGTGGATCGTCAAGCCTATCGAGAACAACATTAGTCGACGCTTTGAAATCCAGGCAGACATTCGTGCTTTAGAATTGATTGAAGACTCCCAGGTTGTCATCGATTGTGAAAAGAAAATGGCCATCGAGAACAAATCCAACGTCGCTCCATCCCCTTGGAATCGCTGGCTCTTTTCAACGCATCCCTCTTCGGTCCAACGCATAGAAACCGCGAGAAACTGGAATCCTTAAATTTTGGCATCCATACATACTGGCATCCAAAACGCTGCGCAGTCTCATTGACAGTCGAAAATAAACCGCTCGTCGCTCGACCTAAAAACCTAAGCGACTCATATCGACCTTCACCGTTTCGGGTCGCGATACACCCAGAAAACCAACTTGATTTCCTTGTCTCTCAAATTCCTCGGAAAACTGAAAACGGGCTTCTGTGGTTTCCGACTCGCCTCGCTCTCCAATGCCGGGCAATTCGTAACTCCACTGAATCGTTCCCTCCATTTGAAGATCCCGCCCGCTTATTTTTTTAATCTCATTGAAGGGGCAGCCTGGAAAAGAAACGTCCAATGTATAATCGAGACTCGGCTTCGGCTTGCCCGAAACAAAACGGTAAGTGGCCGAAAGTTGATAACGGCTGATCGACTCGGCGATCGCTTCACATTTCACAATCTCAATGAGCGTTCTTCCGTCGGGATTGGCAGGAGCTGCAGCGCTAGTTGCTGGACTCACCGCACTAGGATCGGGAGAACCCAGCGACTGCTTCATCGTCTCATTCATGTAGTCGCAACCCGCCAGGGGCCATGCGATTACGATTCCCAGGCCAATGCCGTGCACACTCCATCGTTCTCGACGAGCCACCTGTACCATCCCGGTCACTCCTTCAATGAACAACCAACTCGCGCAATTATTAGGGCTTATCCATTTTCTGGACCTACTTATTCTACGTTGTTCCAAAGCCCCCAAGAGTTCCAATCCATTAAAAGCCTATCCGAAAACCCCAAAACTGCAACCAACGCCAACGCGGTTAATGGCTAATCGGATTGCCTCTTAGCTCCTCTAGGAAAACCGCGGCTAACGCCGTCGGCTAATGGTTTTCGGATAGGTGCTAAGACCACCAGAAGCCCCTAAGGACCTTTGCCATATAAGCAAGACCTCGCCAGAATTTATTGAGCTTTATGTCCGTCTTATTGCAGTTTACGTGCGTGAAACGTCATACTATCTCAGGATA
>JBIKMB010000428.1:0-2677 GCA_044359485.1 Pirellulaceae bacterium
GGAAGGAGCTGCGTTTCGTATTCTCGCGCCCATGGTAGGAGTCTCCATGTTTTTAACTGCCGGCGTTGTGGGTGTCGTGCTCACGGGAATGTCGGTTGGCAATTGGTGGGGCGGAGTACTCGCAACTCGCTATGGAACCGACAACATGCTGAAGCGATCTTTGATGTTGGCTTCTCTCAGCACAATCTTTGTTGCCGTGATTTGGTCGACATTGCTCCAGTTTGAATTATTCGATGCTCTACCCATGATCCCGAAAGTGATTGCGTGGTCGTTCAGTTTGTTCTTCGTTCCGGCTTTGTCGTTGGGACTCATTACACCGCAGGTGATCGGACTCTGTGTTCGCGAAGTGCGAAACACGGGTTCTATTACTGGAAGACTGTACGGCTTTTCGACATTGGGTTGTATCGCCGGTATTTTGGCATCCGCTTGGTTGCTCGTTGAAACCTTCGGTGCCATTAGAACCTGTTTGTTGTGTGGGATGATCCCACTCGTCCTTGTTTGGTTACTTGCGACCACCGAAGCAGGAAAAATCGCACGGGTAACTATTCGACAAGCGATCTTGGCTACTTTACTGGGGGCTGGCTTATTCGCTACCCATCAATCGCCTTATGATGACGAAAGTAAATATTTTGCCTTGAAGGTAACCGAAGCCACATTAGAGAATCGACAGTTGCAATGTTTCACTTTAGATCACCTGGTCCATTCATGTATCGATCTCGATGATCCAACATTCTTGTTTTACAAGCATGAGCAAATTCAAGCCGATTTAACGCGTGCCGCAACTGCGCAAGCTAGAGCCGAAGGGCATACACCAAGGATTTTGGTTATTGGCGGAGGTGGTTATTCCTTTCCACGCTGGCTCGAATCGCAAGCCGATTTGCAAGATGTCATTATCGATGTCGTAGAAATTGATCCTGCGGTTACTGAAATGGCCCACAATAAACTAGGTCTTTCACGAGAGACGCGTATTCGATCATTTCATATGGATGGGCGCCAGTACGTCAAAAGTGCCGAGCCTCAATCGTATGATTTGGTGATTCAAGACGCAGTGAATGATCTTTCCGTACCTTATCATTTGATGACAGAAGAGTACAAGCGACTGATCAAACGTTTGTTGAGACCCGAACGTCTCTACTTGCTCACGGTCATTGATAATTTCGATACAGGCAAATTCTTGGGTTCGGCGGTTCGAACTTGTGAAACTGTATTCGGTCTTTCAACCTTGTTGCTCCCCGAAAAACCGAAATCGGACACCCGTACGGTATTCGTCATTGCATCACGAAATACGGCAAACCTTGGCCCTTCGGAAGAGTTCTTTAGTCGAAGCGATTTGGTTTATATACGTGAAAGTATCTACAAAATACCGCGAAGCGATGTGCAACGTTTGCTACAGCGTTGCCAAAACGTTTCGCCACTGTTAACAGACAATTTCGCACCGGTTGACATCCTAATGGCGGAACAGTTCATCTACCGCAATCGAAATCGCGATTAAATCAAATCGCTTGTTTTTTGGTGGAGCGAAAATCAGCGTGTGTCATCTCGCCAAAAATATGAAATACATTCCTGGCATTAACGTCGAAACATATTCGATGGGGTTGATAACATCGTAATGAACTGAGCAACTCTTAACCGTTTGAGCTTCCGGCAGTTATTACTCTTTCTCAATTTTACTCTTTCTTAAAGGGGCCGCGTCATGTGAAGGTAGAAACTTTGCCAAGGTTGCTTTCACATCTTCATAGGCCGCTTCATTGGCTAGATTCGACCATTCGTGCGGATCTCGTATGTGGTCATACAATTCCTCACCTCCATCCTTATAACGAATGTAGCGATATTGCTCGGATCTTACCGCATGGTTCCCTGCACCGTGAGTCGTTAACGCTGGGTGCTCCCACCGGAGTGAAGGTTGTTGGAGCAACGGTACTAAGCTTGTCCCATCCAGCCCTTCAATGGATGGTAAATCGCAAAGTTCATTCAACGTTGGAAAAAGATCGATCAATCCAACAGGTCTGGCAGTGCGCTGGGCGCTCTGGGTTACGCCAGGTGCTGCGATGATAAAAGGAACATGGGTAGAGCGTTCCCACAAGGTAAATTTATGCAGATGCTGTTTCTCACCTAAGTGCCATCCATGGTCAGACCACAAAACGACAATGGTATCTTTGCTGCAAGGACTCGCATCCAGTGAATCGATGAGTCGTCCAACTAAAACATCGGCGTATGAAATACTTGCCATGTACGCCTGTAAAAGTTCCTGATAGCGATCCTCCTTGATCACCAAGTCATAGTCACCACGTCGATCCGCGGCCATAGCTTTACCTCCATCCGGTAAATCATCGCAATCATTTTCTTTGATTGGAGGAGGCTTCAGTAGGTGTTTTGGGTACATGTCAAAGTATTTTCGCGGCGCATAAAATGGCAGGTGAGGTGCATAGATGCCCGCAACTAAGAAGAAAGGCTGCTGTGGGGGGTGACATAAAAAGTTTTGAGCCCAGCCAACCATTTGGCCATCGCCCATATCCTCATCGGACTTATCGAATGGTCCCCAGTCGAACTCATTCGCATTTTGCGGTGGTTTTTGAAATTTTCTTACTGCTTCCAGTTGATTCAGAGGAAAACCATCGGGCCAGCGATATGATTTCGCCTTGCCTTTTTCGGCCAGTAGCGTTTGATAGTGACTATC
>JBIKMB010000222.1:0-9536 GCA_044359485.1 Pirellulaceae bacterium
CTGGTGCGATTCAAGAACTACGCGGCTTGGAAGATGAATTAGCTCAACGTTGTTTTCGCGATTTGAAACGTATTCGGTATCCAGGGCCCCTTGGACGTTCGCCGTTGGGTGATTTTGCTGGCATCGAGTCAATCGATCGACAAGCATTGCTGAATTATCATTCCAAGTTCTACATTCCACAAGGAACAATTTTGTCGGTTGCTGGAGCGATCGATTGGCAAAACCTGGTCGAGCTAACTGAGGCATTATTCGGTCATTGGGGAAGAGGTTCTGCGCATCGTTTGCCTAAGCCGGAAGTCGTTTCGGCCTACAAGCACATTGTGTATCCATCGCAACAAACGCAAATCGCCCTAGCCTACGATGGTGTACCGTATGGACATCCTGATTACTATCGTGCCCGCGCCTTGGTCGGTATTTTGAGCGATGGTTTGAGCTCGCGACTGTTTACCAAAGTGAGGGAAGAAAACAGCTTGGTGTATGCAGTCAGTGCGTCACCTCATTCGTTGTACGGATGCGGCAGCAATCTATGCTATGCGGGGACCCAAACTCAGAAAGCGCAGAAGTGTTTCGATTTGGTTTGGCAGACTATTTTATCTCTTCGCGATGGAATCGCCCAAGAAGAATTGGATTGCTGGAAAGCTCGAATGCGGACTTCGCTGGTGATGGAACAAGAGTCCTCATTAGGTAGAGCCTCTCAGATGGCGTCTGATTGGTTTTATCTCGGTCGGATTGTCCCATTGGATGAAACACAACTTGAAATTCAAAACTTGACGACCGATTCACTGCAACAATACAGTGTAGAAAATCCTCCTCAAAATTTTACAGTGGTCACCCTTGGCGAAATGGAACTGGAGTTACCCGATGGAATTTCGGCAAGCAAAATTGAGTAATGGACTGGAAGTCATTGCCGAAATACACCCAGCCGCTCTTACTGCTTCCTATGGCATCTTTGTCAACACGGGAGCTCGAGATGAGTCGCCCGAAGTCGCCGGTGTCAGTCATTTTCTCGAACATATGGTTTTCAAAGGGACAAGAAATCGGTCGGCGGCGGAAGTCAATTTGCAGTTTGATCGACTTGGGGCCTCCGCCAATGCCTACACTTCGGAAGAAAGAACGGTCTACCATGCGACGGTGCTTCCGGAGTTTCAAAAGCCTGTGTTGGATTTGCTCTGCGATCTGATGAGTCCCGTTTTGGATGCTGAGGAGTTTGAACGAGAAAAGAATGTCGTGCTTGAAGAGATTGCCATGTACGACGATCAACCTCCGTACGGTGGTTACGAAAAAGCGATGGAGATGTACTTCGGTTCGCATCCATTGGCCGCTCGCGTGCTGGGAACTTACGACTCTGTCTCTCAAATGACCGTAAAGCAAATGCGGGACTACCATCAGCTCCGTTACGCGACGGGCAATATGATCGTGTGTGCGACAGGCAATATTGATTTTGATCGCTTGGTAGAGCAAGTTGCCGAGTGTTCGGCGGACTGGTCTGTCGGTAGCCGAATTCGGGAAAACTTTGACGTTGCCATACATCCCACCGCGGCCGTGATGCAGCATCCAGCAGCCTGTCAGAATTATTGGATACGCATCGGTCCAGGTCCAAGTCGACGGGACAACGATCGCTATGCCATGAGATTGCTGGCGACCATATTAGGGGATGAAACAGGATCACGTATCTTTTGGGAACTGATCGATACCGGTTTAGCCGAAGGTGCTGCGCTCTATTGTCAAGAGTTTGACGATGTTGGAGTGGTCTATGCAAGCTTATGTGCTGAGCCAAAGGACTTTGAGTCTGTACAAGAATTGCTGGAAAATGTGATTCATTCCGGCGTTACTGATCCGCCCCGTCAAGAAGAGCTTGAGCAAGCCTTTCGAAAAATTCAAGCCAGTATCGTGCTCGCCTCCGAACGTAGTTCCAATCGTCTCTTTACCGTCGGATCGGCATGGCTCAGCCGACATGTATGGGAAACAGCCGACGAAATTATTGCTCGATACCGAGCGGTCACATTGAGCGATCTTAAGCGCGTTGCCGAATTGTATTTGAAACAACCTGCGATCAGCTTGCTGGTGTGCGGCGAAAAATAAATGCGACGGTCAGGTCAAATGCTCGCGTCGCAAAGAAATCCAACGCTCGACAAATTCCCGTTTTTCGCCCGACGAACTAAAGAAGCCTGCATTCGGAAATTGATGCGGGAATGCATCCGACAACTGATTCCAAAGGATGCCCTGAACCGCTTGTTTGGCAAGCATTAATTCCAGGATATCCCCAGCACCAGGTGGGCTGGCCACCTCAGCAGCGAGGGGCGATTTTGCTGAAGCTCGACCAGACTCTATCGGTGGTTGACCCTGTTGCGGCAGGGCTTGCTGAGCAAAAGGGAACCAAGATGTCACAACGCCCAGCAATGGATTTGCTTGGCGATCTATGCTGCTAACCAGCGGTTGTCGCATTAAGAGCATAAGCGGTAGCCCCAAGAGCGACCATTGATCGACCAATCGATTGAATTCCAGTAAGTCTCTCGGCAATGTCCCCTTCGGCCAATAGTTATGGTTCACTTCAAGGCCAATGCCGCTCAAGCCAAGGTCCGCCCGAATGAGAGCATCTACAAAATGCAAAGGAGATATGGCTTCTTTGTGAGCCCCCAAATATTCGCACCAAGGTTGATCTACGCTAATGATCACCGCTGCCCGATCATCCAGGCTGCGTACCAACTGAATTGCGTGTACTGTCAAACGCAGCGCTTGTTCATCGGTAAGATTCAATTCCGTTGGAGTGTTTAGTCCGGCCGCAACATGCCAAAGATGAATCTTCCCGCGATATCGCGTCACCACATCGCGCACATGTTCCATAACGGCTTCAAGCAGTTTCTCAAACGGATCATCGACGAGCATTAACCACTCTGGGAGCGGTTGCCCCTGCAACGAAATCAATGGTCCACCGCTAACTCGCAATCCTCGCTGACGAGCCCACGAAATTTGAGAATCGGGAATCGAATAATCGGCTTTTCCGGAGCCTTTTCGAATCAGAGTCCAGTCGAGTGCAACGCCCACCGTGTTGGAAAGATCGAGAATGGGAAACTGTGTCAACTTGTCGATCGGCACAAAGGGCAATTGCACACCGATAAGCGTCGACAAACGAGGTTCTTGCTGGTGCCGGCACAGCAAGGCTTGCTCGGTATAGCCTTTACACAATAACTGATTGCTTAGCAGTGCATTTTCGATCGCAGTTTCCACCGCGCGATCGTGCTCTTCTCCCGGAGGAGTCAACAAGGCGTCCAAAAAACGGTCTAGCGCGATGGCCGACCGGTTTAAAAATTCTTCGGATAATCGCAAGCCTAGGCGTTGCCACTCGAACGCCTGATTGCGCATCCGATGGATCGTGCCTCGCGCTAATTCTAAGGCAAGATCGTAGGGTTGATCACTCTTGCGGAGGCTGGTGGTGGACAATAACAGCGGGCCGTGCAATTTGGTCGGCCAAATGACGCTCAGCCGCGAAGATTCGTCGATAGAACGCTCAATGGAATAGAGTGAATTGACTTGTGACCTTTGACAAAACCATGGCAAGCCCTCGATACCGGATAGGTAGGCTGTCTGCCACGCTAACGGGTCCATGGAAAAGCTTTTCGGGGTTTCGAATCTAAGTCCAGTCATGAATCACTGATTGCGTTTTCGCGATCTCTCAAAATTTCCATTGTCAATTAACGACTCAAAGAGCGCTCTCAACCTGGCACACTTCCCAAACCATAAATCTGCTAAGCTTTGCCCCTTCCAAAAGGCCCATCTAAAATGGTGGCCAAGGGTCGAGTCGATTTTAGTCCGATTTCTACCCGAAGGAGCTGAATTTCGAATAACGCACCGTTTGCAAGGCGGGTACGTTTCCCGACGGAGGAAGATATGAGATAAGGCCTCTTGCATCGTTGCGCAAATCTAATCCAATCATACACTTCGTGCAATTATGCATTGTTCCGTAAGGGCTTATTTCTCGAAAGTCTCCCAATGTCTGCCTGCCTCCTCAGCACCCAACTCCCCTTTCCCAAACGCAGTGGCAAAGTTCGTGATGTGTATGACCTTGGCGACCGGCTCTTAATTGTCAGTACGGATCGTATTTCCGCTTTTGACTATATCTTACCAAATGGCATTCCAGATAAAGGAAAAGTTCTGACGAAGATGAGTTGCTTTTGGTTTGAGCAGCTTCCTGTCGCCAATCATTTGCTCAGTCACGAATTACCGTCAGAAGTGCGAAACCTTCCCGAATCCTCAGTTTTGGAAGGTCGGATCATGGTGGTAAAGAAGGCGGCCGTTGTTCCGTTTGAGTGCGTGATACGCGGCTATTTGGAAGGGTCAGGCTGGGCGGAATATCAGCAAAATCGCGCTGTTTGTGGCGTCCCACTCCCTGAAGGCCTGGTTCAATGCTCTCGTTTGCCGGAGCCTATTTTTACGCCGGCCACCAAAGCGGAGAGCGGGCATGACGAGAATGTTTCGCTGGATCTGATGGCCGAAAAAATCGGTCTTGAGGTGGCAAACCAGCTTCGTGATTTGAGTTTGTCGGTCTATAAGAAAGGGTCAGAAATAGCGGCACAAAAAGGCGTCATTATCGCGGATACCAAGTTGGAATGGGGGTGGCATAACGACCAGCTGATCCTGGTGGATGAGGTTCTAACTCCCGACAGTTCAAGGTTCTGGCCCGCAGAACGTTATCAGCCGGGGAAAAGCCAGCCGTCGCTCGACAAACAGTTTGTACGCGAATGGCTTACGCAGTGCGGCTGGGATCGAAACTCACCTCCCCCTCCCCTCCCTCAAGAAATCGTCGACAAGACTTCGGAGAAATACAAAGAAGTCTTGCGACAATTGACGGGTATCGCGATTTAAGCGGTTAGGCTTTTGTGGAGAGAGTTGGAAGCCAACTTATTTCTTGTGCCGGCGGATCGCTTCGACAACCGCTTGTCCCATTTCGGCAGGCGAAGGAGCGACCACAATGCCAGCGGCTTCTAGTGCGGCAACCTTTTCAGCGGCGGTACCCTTGCCTCCGGTAATGATCGCTCCCGCGTGACCCATGCGTTTTCCAGGAGGAGCAGTTCGGCCTGCGATGAAAGCGGCTACCGGTTTGGTAACATGAGCCTTCACGAAGGCGGCTGCTTCTTCTTCCGCATTTCCACCGATTTCACCGATCATCAAAATGACTTCTGTTTGATCGTCTTTTTGGTAGCGAGCCAGCAGGTCGATGTAGGATGTGCCCACAATCGGATCACCACCTAAACCTACACAAGTCGATTGTCCTAAGCCCAATTGAGTTGTTTGCCAAACCGCTTCATAAGTCAGCGTACCGCTGCGGCTCATAATGCCAACTTTACCAGGTTTGTGAATGTAGCCTGGCATGATGCCAATTTTACATTCGCCCGGAGTGATCAGGCCGGGACAATTCGGTCCGATCAGAACGCTCTTGCTCTTGCGAACGGTTTCATAGACGGGAACCATGTCGATAACAGGTACACCCTCGGTAATAGCTGCAATCACTTCGATTCCCGCATCGACTGCTTCCAGAATAGCGTCTGCAGTGAATGGAGGGGGAACGAAGATCATCGTTGCATTGGCCCCCGTTTGCTTGACGGCTTCTTCGACTGTGTCAAAAACGGGGAGACCCTCGACGGTTTCTCCAGACTTACCGGGCGTCACGCCTCCAACCATCTGAGTGCCATACTCCTTGCAACCTTTGGTGTGAAAAGCTCCCGCTTTTCCGGTAATGCCCTGGCAAATGACACGGGTATTGCGATTAACCAAAATACTCATAGCTATTACTGCGTGAATCTAAAGATAGAGGGTGTTTGTATTCAATGAGCGAATGGGGCGTGCTGCAACGTTCAAGACGCAACGCCAGCAGCGGCAACAACTTTCTTGGCGGCATCGGTCAGGCCATCAGCGGCGATCATATCCAGGCCGCTTTCTTTCAGCATCCGCTTGCCTTCTTCCACTTCAGTTCCTTCAAGCCGAACGACCAAGGGAACGTTGAAGCCAACTTCTTTTGAGGCCTCAATCAGGGCAGTTGCAATCGTGGTGCAGCGGGCGATGCCACCGAAAATATTCACCAAAACCGCTTTGCAATTCGGGTCGGACAACAAGATACGAAACGCTTCGGTGACCTGTTGAGTGTTCGCACCCCCACCGACATCCAAGAAGTTTGCTGGAGCCCCGCCGTGATACTTGATGATATCCATCGTGGCCATCGCTAAGCCGGCACCGTTGACCAAGCAGCCGATATTGCCTTCCAGTTTCACATAGCTCAGGCCCGCGTTGCCCGCGCGGACCTCGGCGGGTTCTTCTTCGGCAAGGTCTCGCAGTTCCTTGACGTCCGCGTGCCGGAACATTGCATTGTCATCAAACGTAACTTTGGCATCCAAAGCGATCATCTGGTTGTCGGCGGTGATGACCAGCGGATTGACTTCAACGAGCGAGCAATCGTAATCGACGAAAAACTTGCAAAGTGTCTTCATGAAGGACTCAGCGCTGCGAGCCGCCGGTCCGGTGATGTTAAGTTTCTTGCACAACTTCCGCACCTGGAAACTATCCAGACCGCGTTGCGGATCAAAATGCTCTTTAAAGATTTTTTCCGGTGTTTCGGCAGCAACCTTCTCGATTTCCACTCCACCTTCGTTGCTGACCATCAGAACCGGCTTGCACGCAGCCCGATCCACGACGATGCCGAGGTAGAGTTCACGGGCGATCTGGCAACCTTGTTCCACCAAGACCTGGCGAACTTCACTCCCTGCAGGTCCCGTTTGAATCGTGACCAGCTTCTTGCCCAACAAGCCACGTGCGACGGCCGCCGCATCGGTTGCAGACTTTACCAGCTGTACACCCCGTTGATTCGGGTTATCGATGATGGTCCCCTTACCTCTTCCGCCGGCGTGGATCTGAGCCTTCACCACTGCGATCGGACCACCTAAGCTCTCAAAGGCTCGCTGAGCTTCTTCTGCACTTCGAGCTACATGACTTGCCAACACGGGCACACCAGCTTTTCGAAACAGCTGCTTGGCCTGGTATTCGTGAATCTTCATTTTGCTACCGTATTTGTTCGTATTGAGGCAGCACGCTGAGAGAAGACGTTGTGGCGTCCAAAAATCGGCTCGTCCAACTTGCACGTCATTAACTTGGCTGCCCACCATTCCAGAATGAGCCTCGGATTATAGGTTGCACTTTATTTTGCTACAAGCGGCCCGCAGGCTGGACTGCCCCTCCAAACCGAGCGGAATAGCAAACAAAAAATGCCCGAGTCCTAGTTCCACGACGAATTATTCGGCGAGCTTAGGGTGTTTCAGCATCGAAGGTTCGTGCTGAACGGAAAGTGGGTGGTTTGACCCGCAGCGGGCTCACAACGAAGGCTTGAAGCATGGAGCAGCAGGACTCAACAGCTCCAAATCGAACCGAAAAAGTGTTTACAAATAGGGATGGCTAGAAAAAGGTCTCTCAAAAAGATGCCTAAAACAGGTATGCGACAAACCGGAAAGAATTCCCGTTTGCTCTGGAGCCCCCTGTCCAAAATTTCCTCGACAACGGGGCTGATTCGTTTTTGAAACGATGCCGTGTGCCCCACCAAGCCTTCCAGAATGGAATTGCCCTCGATCTAAAGAATCGCAAACCGCGAATTTCTGACGATCTCGGGCTCGCAGCTACACTCGCTGGGAACTGCGAGTAGGCACCTACTCTTGAGGTTCATTTTGCAAGCCGAGCTTTTTCATTTTTTTGTAGAGCGTGGTGCGATTGATTCCGAGTTGTTCTGCGGTCAGATTTCTATTCCAGCGGTTGGCCTGCAAAGCGTTCAAGATAATTTGTTTTTCCGGTAGAGCCATCGCTTGTCGCAGTCGGTCGCTCGTCATTGGCATGGCATGTTGGGGCGAATGATCGCGGCGCTGGATTTGCGGAGGTAAATCGGCCACATCCAACCACGGTCGTTTGGTCAGTAACACGGCGCGCTGGACCACATTCTCCAGCTCCCGAATATTGCCTGGCCAGGAATACTGCAACAGCTGCTGCATCGCATCGCCTGAGAACCCCTCGACCTCCTTGCCAAATTCCTGCCGACATTCCTGAAGAAAATGCTCGACCAACAATGGAAGGTCGCCGATTCTTTCACGCAGCGACGGAAGCTGTAAATGGATCACATTGATTCGGTAGTACAAATCTTGGCGGAATCGCCCTAATCGGACTTGTTCTTCAAGGTTTTCGTTGGTGGCCAAGATGACTCGCGCATCAACACTAAAAGTCTCATTTCCACCTAAGGCTTCAAACTGAAATTCCTGCAGGACACGGAGCAATTTGACTTGAAGGGCAGCCGTGGCGGTACCGATTTCGTCCAAAAATATCGTTCCGCTATCGGCCTGTTTAAACTTGCCAATTTTGTTGTGAGTGGCACCCGTAAAGGCTCCCGTAACGTGGCCAAACAACTCACTTTCCAGAAGATTATCTGGCAAGGCACCACAAGCTACTTCCACAAAAGGACTGTTTCGACGCTTGCTGCGACGATGAATAGCACGAGCGATCATCGATTTGCCCGTTCCATTCTCGCCCGTAATCAAAACGGTTGCTCGCGCGTCGGCTATCGCCTCGATCACCTCAAAAATTTTGAGCATTCGATAGTCATGGCTGAGTATATTCTCCATGCCGAAGCGACGATCCAATTCCGCCTTCAGTCGCTCGTTTTCATCGGCAATCTGTCTCTGCTGCCGCGCTCGTTTTAGGGCCGTTAAAAGCTCTTGGTCAATCAATGGCTTGGTCAGTAAATCGAAGGCTCCGCGCGACACCGCCTCCGCTCCGGAATCTGGCCCACCGTATCCGGTCATCAACAAAAACGGTGTGCTCGCTGTTCGCTTCTTAGCAAATTCCAAAACGTCAAAGCCATCCCCGTCATCCAGGCGAACATCACAGAGAATCAGGTCAAACGATTCGGCGCTCAGCTTTTTCTTGGCGTCCGAGACTCGCCAACAAGGAGTCACCTGAAATCCTTCACCTTCCAACCATTGGCTCATCGAGTCGAGCAACCAACGGTCATCATCAATCAATAACAGATGCCCCTGGGACGGTTTGGGTGTTTGCGTCATAGCAGCGAGTTTCAACCAAGATGTTTCAGGAATACAACAATTTGTACCTATCACTTATCTAGGTTACGGATTGCCCTAGAGCGAAGTTGATCCGGTCGAAAATCTGAACCGAGTTGGCATTCTTAGTCGATTTTGTGCGCAGATCGAACTGACAAGCCCCTTGTTATTCCTCAAAAGAGGTGCGATGCACCCCCCGAAACTACCGTTTTGACAGTGTTTTTGTGGTGAAATAGCCCCGTAAATCTCTTAGTCTTCACTGTAAGGGCGGACTCACGAGGGAGGGGCCTTGGATTTGCTAGAAAATTCCCTAAAATCCACCATTCTTACGTAGCGTCGCTGGTGGACAGTGGCGATTACTTAGCGTATTTTTAATAGACCCCCACGAAATGGTTCCATTCTAAGGTAGCCTTTGCGTGACGGGGGGAATGCTGCATTGCAAAGGTCCTTAGT
>JBIKMB010000429.1:0-2667 GCA_044359485.1 Pirellulaceae bacterium
TCTTCTCGATTATTGCCTGGTGCAATCTTCCCACGGCAGTCCATGAAGCTTGTTATCGTTTCGGCGATCGCCAATTCACTCCGCAACTCAACTATCGCTTGCGACTCGGAGAATGGTACGCACGTTACGCAGCCCACATCGCTGGCCTAGATAATCGCTGGCAGATGTACGGTGGACAAAGCCGCTTCAATTGGGAATTTCAGTTCTATGGAGAATACGGCGAAGAGGGAGAAATGTTAGAGCGTTTGCTTCCACTCCCACGCCAATCTCAACGAGATCTGTATCGCCGCTGGATCGTTGATTTCAAGGAAGCGAAATTCTATCTCAATATTTACAACAACGAGGTGGGGCGAGAGAGCTATGCAAGATTCCTTGCGAGGAGCTATCCAGAGTATCAGGGCAAGCTGCTGAAAAACATTCGCGTTGATATGAAAATTCGTTATATCCTGCCACCCTACGTAGCTGTCGCGGAACAGAAGTTATTCGAGGATGGGGATTCGGTCATTACGCGCGATCGATTCGCGGTTGCCCAGGAGGCTCGCTGGGCTCTCGACCAGCAACGTCGACCCTCCCCTTTTGCACTGCGTCTCACGCCGGCAAGTCAATCTGCATCAGACTCAACCATTCAGCCAACCGAGTGATGAATCGAGAAAGAAGTCCAGCCTAAAAACGCGTTGCCCATAGAAACACCGGCCCAAAGAATCCTACCTCGAAAGCACGATGGCATTATGTTCGATCGAATTTCCCAATCTTGGAACTCATTTTGGTTCACGCGTTTGGATGCTCGTCCGCTCGCTCTTTTTCGGATTTCAATCGGCTCGCTTTTCACAATTTGGTTTTTGTTTGTCTTGCCAAATTGGCGGCGATTCTTCGCAGCCGATGGGATCATCTCGCTGGTTTCCAGCGACTTTCCCAATCCCAACGTCAATGGACCGCTAAGTCTGTTTCGCTGGACCGAGGGTTGGCTCCCCATCGAAATATTCTGGCCGCTCGCTTTCGCCTGTTGTATCGCCTTTACCCTTGGCTTCTATACCCGACTGAGTACTATCGGTCTGTTGGTGATGTTAAATGCCATGCTGCATCGAAATCCTTATATCGTCAACGGCGAGGAATTGGTTTTGCGGATGTGCTTGCTGTATTGTCTCTTTATGGATCTTGGTGCAGTATGGTCGATCGATGCTTGCCGCCGTGGTCAGCGAGGGAAACCTGTGCGAGCCACTGTTTTCGCTTGGCCACTCCGCATGATGCAAATCAATATTTGCTTGATTTATGCGATCAGCCTGCCTTACAAATTTTATGATGATGCCGGTTGGGTCACAGGTGATGCGTTTCATTGGACCATCGCTAGTGAGATGTGGGGTATCGGTGGCATGTGGTGGGTCACGCTCTGGGGAGGTGGCATCGTCCGCAAGCTGATCACGTTCTCGACCGTTATTATCGAAGGGTTGTTTCCAGCGCTGGTGTGGTTCAAACCATGTCGACGTTATATGCTCGCCGCCATAGCCTCGCTCCATATCGGCATCGGATTGCTGGTCCCTAATGTGACCTTCTTTACTTTATCGATGGTCTGTGCGTTTATCACGTTCCTTTCTGCAGAGGATGTTGATCTATTTCAGGCGCTATCAAAAAAGATCTATCACAACGTCCGTACCTTCATGAAAACAGCTCAAATCGCAGGCGACTGCTAATCGCTGATCCAAGTGACTGCCTGGGATTTCAAATGCTGGAAGGGTGTAAACAAACGGACGTCCTATGCCGGTCATCTGCGTTTGCTTCCGACGTTCACTTTCCTTGGATTTGAGCTTTCAATCCCGCCGTGTCGCTGTTTAGCACTTGGATTTCGGCCGCCGATAGAGCTCGATTCCAAATCGCCAGTTCATCCATCAAGCCGCTGTAATAGATGCCTGGGATGATAGCCAGTTTGCTGGGGTCCCACGTGAATTGTTGTGGCTTGTTGAAGGTTCCGATCGATTTTCCATCGAGGTAAAGTTCCGCGGACGAGGATGGGGTATTGAATTTGCGCCACACGAATGCGACATGGGTCCAGCGATCGGCGCTGAAGGTGGGCTTTTCTGTTACGATCATGGGGCGGTCCTTCACGGCGATATTGTCCCAAGGTGTATCCTGAGGATTCCAATATTTGTAATCGCTGAATACGCCCAAGCGAAAATGCCGAGGGGAATCATCTTTGGTAAAGTCTAGAAACAGGCACGAGTCATTCCATGCTTTATCGGTGATTTGGAGTGGATCGACGAAACCGGGTTCCAGCTCTTTTTGTGGATCCAATTTCATCCACAGCGAAACGGTGCCATTTAGTGCAGTCGGGTTGTAAGCGACGTTTTTTTCACCACGATAAAAGGTGAACCGTTCGCTCCGTTTACCGAATTTTAAGCAGCCTCCATATTTACCTTCTTGGACCAGTTGCACCACATCGCTGGGGAGTCCAGCGACAGGATCTTTCAAGTTGAGATTTTTGGCGTGATAAACTTTCCGATCACCCAGCGCGAAGGTGGCATCGGCAGAGCCATCGAATGCGGCCAGGAAGGTCAGGCCTTCGGTAAGCTTGACGGGTTCTTGGGCTGTGAGTTGCGTTGGTGGGCAGGCGTAAGCTGCGAGGATCAATATGGCCAGACTGGCCAAGTGTTTGTAGGCAGCGGCGAGCGTGAA
>JBIKMB010000223.1:0-9508 GCA_044359485.1 Pirellulaceae bacterium
TGATAAGCGCCATTGAACAATTGTACGAACCGCACTCCCTGTTCAATGAGCCTTCGCGCCAGGATACAATTCCGCGCGTAACCCGCCTTGGTATTCATTATCGGCGACCCAGTCAGATCGGCTCCATATTCCTTCAACAACTCGGCTGACTCTGAGCTTAAATCGCAAACCTCGGGAACCGAAAGCTGCATCCTGGCAGCCAGCTCATAGCTCGATATTCGCGCCGCTAGTTCGGAATCGCCGGGATATTTCTCTAGATGATGGCTGTTTAAGCGAGCCAGAAACTCCCGCGTGTTTTTGTCGGTGGTTTCCGACCATTGTTTCGGTCGAGCGAGATTGCGCACCGGCGCGGCTGCATTAAAGTCTGTACCTTGAAAAGCCGCTGGCAAGAAACCTGGATTCCAACAATTGCCGCTGGATTGCGGCACACCGCGTGGATCGGGAATGGCCACATACGCGGGAAGAGTGTCGTTCTCACTTCCCAAAGCATACGTTGTCCAAGCTCCCACGCTGGGAAAACCGTCCAGCGTAAAACCGGTATTCATAAAATTCTCGCCCGGTCCATGCGTGTTGGTCTTGCTGGTCAAAGAATGAATAAAGCAAAAGTCATCCGCCAATTCGCCAAGCTTTCCCACAAGATCCGAGATCATTTTTCCCGATTCGCCCCGTGGTCGAAATTCCCACGGACTTTTTTGCAGCGTCCCTTGAGCACCTTGAAAAGTAATTAATTTGTCTGCACCCGGCATCGGCTGATCATGATACTTCCACAACGCTGGCTTATATTCAAACGTGTCTAGATGGCTGCACGCTCCTGCGCAAAATATCATTAAAACCTGCTTGGCTTTAGGGGCAAAATGTGCCGAACGAGCTTTGTTGGGGTTCGCTGGATCAATCGCCGGCCGAATAGGAACTTTCGTACCTTCAGCTCCCAATAATCCGTCTCGTTGCAGCAATTGTGCCAACGCCATTCCGCTGAGCGCGCACGCGGTTGAACCGAAAAAATCTCGGCGCGGTAGAACAGAATTCGATCCAGTTCGCGTAAACATCGCTGCAGGTACTCTAACGAAATGCCACTCATCAAAAGATAAACAAGAACTCACTCGCATTGAACATCGCTCGGCAAAATGCCTCCAAGCCATCACGTTCAATCAGATCGGTTGATAATTCGATTTCAAAATGGTCAGCTTCACGTCCGAACATCAAACGGAACGCTAACTTGACGCGTTCCATTTGCTTTTCACCCGCCTCGCGAACCAAACGCTCCGACAACAACTTGGATTGCTGCAATATGAAGGGACTATTGAAAAGGTTCAGCGCTTGTAAGGGGGTGTTCGAGCGACTTCTTTTTGGAATCACTTGATTGCCGCTTGGACAATCAAATGCACCAAATACCGGATCCTGCTCTTGGCGGATGCGAGTTAAATACACCATTCTGCGAAATTCGGCCGGCCCGACTTCTTCCTTAGGAAAATACCGATAAACATTATCTTGCTCTACACGCTGCAAATAAAATCCCGGACCACCCATTCGATAATCGATCACCCCACTGACCGCCAAAATACTGTCGCGAATCGCCTCCGCTTCCAACCGTCTCGGTGGAAATCGCCACAACAAACGAGCGTCCGCATCGATCGCTAAAGCCGCCGCATTAGGTAGTGATGCCTGCCGAAAGGCCTTAGAGAGAAGCATCAAGCGGAAAATATGTTTGATCGACCAATTATTTTCTACAAATTCACTCGCTAACCAATCGAGTAATTCCGGATGCACTGGAAGCGTACCATTGCCGCCAAAATCGCTCGGCGTATCCACAATGCCTGTCCCAAAAGCGTATTGCCAAAGCCGATTCACCAGCACGCGACTGGTAAGCGGGTTCTTGGGATTCGCGATCCACTTCGCCAATGCCAGGCGACGCTCTTGCTCAGAGCTTTCCCCCGTGAGTTCAATGCCATTAAGACTTGATACCGTCCCTGGCGTCACCAGCTCCCGAGGCATCAATGGATCACCGCGATAGAGTCGATGCACAGGATCCGGCTGACTAAAGGTGCCCAGCCAAACTTTTTCCCCATCTATCAATTCGCTAAGCTGCTTTTGCAGTTCCGATCGCACCGCACTTTGCTTTCGATAGTCAGCTTGCTGCTCCGGCGATAATAATGCCAAAACGGCCTGAGATGCATCGCCAGAAGGTGGCCGGCGCGTGGAACTGCTTGCGACCTCGACCCAATCTCCGTCCTCCTGTCTCGCTTCAATTCGATAGACCACAGGCACGCGATCTTTGAATCTTTCGCTGCGATCTCTCCCCCAAATCATTCGCTGAATACTCTGCGGGGAAGCGAAGGCGATCTCGATGGTACCACCATTGGTCTCATTCGAGATCCAACTGTAATCGTTTCCGGTTCGCCCATCGTTAATATGGGCTAATTGATGGATCGCATAGCCAGGGAGTGTGCTGGATGCAGTAGCTTTGCTACCGGCACTCGCCAACGCGACATTGATTCCAGCGGCGTCGTAAACTTCCCATTCATCCAAGCAGGGCTGACTCCCCGCACTATCCGCAATCTTAAACCGGACTGCAGTCGCCACAATTGGATCGAAGCTCTCTTCGTTGTAACGCGCATTGACCGGCGCCCGCAGATGAGACGTTTTGGCCGCTTCTTCCCCAATCGCCAATAATTGCTTGAGCTTTACATCCAAGTCCGCAACTTGCTCGGTTAAACTTTCAATGCGGGCCATCGACTCCGGAGAATTCACGCGAGGAACCGTACGCTCGCCAAAGCGAACTCCGGAAAAAATTGCTTGCAGCGAATAAAAATCTTTTTGCGTGACAGGATCAAATTTGTGGTCATGACAACGAGCACAACCGAGCGTCAGGCCGAGGAATGCGGTCCCTGTCGTATTGATCACATCGGCCAACTCATCCTGACGCTGCATCAAGGTTAAATTGATATCGGGACTCTTCACGATGTCATAAGTTCCCGCCACCAAGAATCCAGTGCCCAAGGGGGCTTGCAGCGCATCCCCAGCGATCTGCTCCGATACAAATTGGTCGTAGGGTTTATCGTTGTTGAACGCCGCAATGACATAATCTCGAAATGGCCACGCATTGTAACGGACTCGGTTCGTTTCAAAACCATTGGACTCCGCAAATCGGATCACATCGAACCAATGCCGCGCCATTCGCTCGCCAAATCGTTGATCGGCTAAGACGCGATCAACCAATTGCTCCACCGCATCCTCGCGAGTGTCCGCAATAAAATCAGCTAATTCACTGGGGGTTGGTGGCACACCAAGAGCTACCAAATAAAGTCGTCTTGCCCAGGCAACTCGGTCCGCTGGATCTGAAAACGTCAAGCCTTTCTCGCTCAACTTTTTCTCCAACCATAAATCGATCGCCGCTTCACCGGCTGGCGCAGCGGGCCGTACCACCGGTTGAAAGCTCCAGGGCAACTTTCGCTCTAATGCTCGACGATCGTCCGGACCTTTCGCTCCTTGATCGATCCATGCCCTTAAGATGCCAATTTCTCGAGGTGTTAGAGGAGGCCCTTCCGGAGGCATTTGATAATCGGGATCCAAACCCGCCACCACTTCAATCATACGACTGGCTTCACTCTGGCCAATACGAATGATTTCCCCACTGCCACTCCCCTTCAAAATGGCCGATCGCAAATCAAGCCGTAAATCCGATGTCTGTTTGCTCGCTCCATGACACTTGACGCAATGTGCATCCAAGATCGGCTGTACATCTTCGACAAAACGCACATCGTCCTTCGCGGCTGGTGGTAATTCCTGGGCTCTTGCCACAGCCACAAGCAACAATGCCAATCCGACACCAGTCACCAACCGAATGGTCGATAGTCTGGGTCGCCAGCAAAACATGTTAGTGCAAGTCGATATTTCCATAACGTGCGACGAGCGACTCGGGGGAGGGTGGGGCAGGATTTATTCACGTCTGTTAAGCCTACCCTGTCCGCTGGCCCTTATGCAACCAAATGTTGGCGAAGGCCCCCAAAGGTCGGGTGATTTTTCTCAAGAATCCTAAGCTTTTTAACAAATGAACCGACGCCCAGACAGCTGCACTGCCCCACTGCGGGCCTGCAACTCCCACCACCGTTGGTGGAACGCTCAGCCAGCGACCATTAGAATGACGCTGACCTACCTCAAATTCCCACGCACACTTAGCTGAGTCGAAATCATGTTCCCAACCCGCTTCTCGCCGGGCCGTTGCTCCTTGAAAACTTCCCCGTTGGAAACTTCGCTGCGAAGCATGGCCTACGGAAATCACTGGAGACATCTTTGGGGTCGATTTCTATGGCTGCTGGGCATCTGGACTAGCGGCTTGCTGAATTGGGGATCGCCTCTAGCCGCGGAGGAACCGCAGTGGCGCGACTATTTCCAACGCCGTACGTTGCGACTTCAAGAAGCCTCACTCGCGCAGAAAATTGCCAGTGACACTTGGCCCACTCTCCAGCAGCAATGGCGACGTGAATTGTTTGACATGTTGGGCCTCTGGCCCATTCCCGAAAAGACGGCATTAAATCCAGTCATCACCGGGCAACTGGAACGCGATGGTATTATCGTCGAGAATCTACATTTCCAATCTCGGCCCGGGCTCTATGTAACAGCTAATCTGTACCGACCAGCCAAAAGCGATCAATCGCTTCCGGGAGTTGTTTATGTCTGCGGACATGGCGAAGTCAAACGCAATGGAATCGCTTATGGAAATAAGACACACTATCAGCATCATGGAGCTTGGTTGGCTCGCAACGGCTATGTCTGTTTGACGATTGATACGGTGCAATTAGGTGAGATCGAGGGAATTCATCACGGAACCTTTCGACTCGATATGTGGTGGTGGCTCAATCGTGGCTATACACCGGCAGGCGTGGAAGCATGGAACGCCATTCGCGCCGTCGATTATCTGACTTCAAGACCCGAAGTGGATGCAGAGCGATTAGCGGTCACAGGGCGTAGTGGCGGTGGAGCGTACAGTTGGTGGCTTGCCGCCCTGGATGATCGCATCGATTGCGCAATTCCAGTCGCTGGCATTACAGACCTTCAAGATCATGTGATTGATGATTGTGTTCAGGGTCATTGCGACTGCATGTATTTCGTGAATCGTTATGGTTGGGACTATTCAACGGTCGCCGCACTTGTTGCTCCTCGTCCTCTGTTGATCAGTAATACCGATCGCGATCCGATTTTTCCCTTGGAAGGTGTCAACCGAATTCATGCGCGCGTCCGAAATGTTTATCGCGACCTCGGAAAATCTCCACTGCTGGGGCTCAATATCACTGCGGGCGAGCATGCGGATACTCAGGAACTGCAAGTCCACGCGTTACGGTGGCTCAACGCGCACTTGAAGAAGGACCTGAATCCGATCCCCAATGCGGCCAAGAAACTATTCGAAGTCGAAGAACTAAAAGTGTTCAAAGAAATCCCCGCAGATCAAAGAAATACAACGGTGCATGAGTGGTTCGTCGATGAGGCCCAACCGATCCTACCACCTGCGACCGCGGCCGATCGGAGCGATTGGAAAAAAGCTCATTACTCAATGCTGCGAGAATCAGCCTTTCGTTGCTGGCCCAACGATCCTCAAGAAGGCGTTCTGCGTTGGAGCAGTTCAACATTTGCCGACCTCTCCGGGAAAAAATTTGTCGTGAAAACCGGCGCCATCAGTACCGATCAATCGTTCGCCTTGCCACTGATTCTGCTATCGCCCGACAATAGCCCAGACATGAAAAAAGATGTACGCTTGATCGTCCTAAATTCAGCTCAGTACGAAGCGATCTCACCTTGGCTCAACCAACTCAATGCCGCCACTTCCAGCCAAGAAACCGAGCGGTTTCTTGCTCTGCCTTTTATCTCGAAATCCATCTCTTCCTTACCCACCGAAGGGGCTGTCGTCATACTAGCACCACGCGGTATTGGATCAACCGCGTGGCCAGGGGACAAAAAATCAATCACGCACTTCCATCGCCGCTTGTATCTTTTAGGTGAAACCCTTGATGCGTTGCAAACTTATGATATTGCATCCACGCTGGTAACGCTCCCCAAAATTTCTGGATTTGAAGAATGCGCAATAACAGCGTCCGCCGAAGGAGTCATGGCAACTAATTTGTTGTACGCTGCAGCGTGCAGCAATTCCGCAGCGAAAGTCGACATTCCAATAATCACCGTGGACTTTCGCTCAGGCCCCTTCTACTTGAACATCCAAAGGGGCTACTAATATTGCAGGAAGTTTGACCATAAATTCGGAGCCCTTCCCGAGCTGACTGGTGACGGAGATCTCTCCTCCATGAGCGACAATGATGCCTTGAGCGATCGCTAGTCCGAGCCCTTGACTGCCAGGAAGTTTATTCGATTCTAGACTAGGTCCACGCGCAGCGTCTTGACGAAAAAATCGTTCAAAGAGATGGGGCAAACTCTCTTCGGCTATCCCCACACCCGTATCGCGAATCTTGATCCGTGCCATCTCTTGATCCGCATCAACAGCCATAAAAATTTCTCCATCCTGTTGGTTGTAACCGATCGCATTGCTCAGCAAATTGATCATAACCTGCGAAAGTAGTTTGGCATCACCTTCAACGAATGTGGGCTTTAGGTCGACATGCCACTTTAGATTTTTTTCGCGTCCTAGTGGTTCTAAAAGTTCATAGCATTCCTTCAGGAGCATGCTGAGATCGCATTTTTCTTTCTGCAAGACCAACTTTCGTGCATCGGCTCTTGCCAGCATTAATAAATGTTCCATCAAGCTCCTCATTCGCTTGGCCGCTCGCTGGGCCGCTTCGAGCGACTCGCGATCCGCAGAATCGAGTTGATCATTTAGTAAAGCGAGTTCGAGATTGCCTAAAATGATCGTCAGCGGGGTTCGCAATTCATGGGACGCATCAGCGGTGAATTGCCGTTGTCGCTTGAAGGCTGCCGCTAATTGCTGATATGTCCCGTTGAGTGTCTCGACTAGTCCCTTTAATTCAAGATCGACCCGTCCAACATCGATTTGATGATCCAGTTGATCGAGCGAGAGTAAGGCTGCCTCGTTACTGATGCGGCTTATCGAGGAAACAACACGACGCGACATCCACCATGCGGTCAAGGTGCTCAGCAAGAAAACAGATAAACTCAAGAGCCCCAAAGATAGAAGCCAGCCGCGCAATTCGGCATCCTCCGCTAGGGTGCTTCGTCCCACAATAACTCGGCTTCCCTCAGGCCCCATCAACCACATTTCCCGCCAATTCCCCTCCTGCTTGACAGGAATACGATTGCGAAATGGAATCGGTGGCACATCGAAACGAGGCTGCGGTGGCGGAGTCAGAATCGTGGGAGCGTTGGTACTGGAGGCGATTATCTCTCCATCACTGCGCAAGACAGCAAAATAAGGTGCTGTCCCTTCCCGTCTCCGGTGCCGTTCCACAAAGGCACTGGGCAATTGCAACGAACGAAAGATTCTTCCCGGACCGCGTGGGGCGCCAAATGGCGACTCCGGCTCAAACATCTCATCCCTCGGTGCTCTGAAATCGCTGTTCGGATTATCGCGATTCGGCCGCGGTCGCTCTCTTTCGAATTCGCGACGACGCTGCAACACCTCAGGAGGCGCACCTGATTGATCAGGACGCAATTCAAACGGAGGTAACGCTCTCAGCAAACTGATCAATGCTTGACCAGCCCCCTCCATTTCCGCATCGATTTCACGAAGCCGAGAACGCTGCAGTCCCCAATAAAAACCAATGGTTAACAGGGCAGTGACCAAGGTTAAGCTGGCAGTATGCCAAAGGAGTATTCTATTGCGAAGCGATTTAGCCATCGATGATATATCCCGCCCCGCGTCTGGTCGAAATGAAATCCTTTCCTAATTTCTTTCTTACATTGGACACATGAACTTCGATTAGATTCGAAAGGGTGTCGTCATTTTCATCGAATAAATGATCGTAAAGCACTTGCCGTGTTACCAGTTTACCTCGCCGCAAGGCCAGCAATTCCACCAGCGCATATTCGCGAGCAGTCAACGTTACGCTTTCGCCCCGGCGAGTCACAGTATGCGAACCGGTATCGATTTGTATGTCGCCGATGCGAATAATGTTCGAAGTCACCCCTGAGCTGCGACGAATGATTGCCCGCAAGCGTGCCAATAACTCTTTGATTTCAAAAGGCTTCACCAGATAATCGTCTGCTCCGCAATCCAATCCGGACACTCGATCATCGGTGGCATCGCGAGCGGTGAGCAATAAAATGGGCGTTTTCTTTTTAAGTCGCAACTCTCTCAACAAGGAAAGACCATCGCGCTTCGGAAGCATCCAATCCAATACGATGGCATCGTAGTCCCAGGTTTGAGCTTTATACAGTCCCTGCTCACCATCGCTGGCAGTATCCACTGCATAGCCTTGCCCGCGCAAAGCACGGGCAAGAAGATTTTGCAAATCAGGTTCGTCTTCTACTACCAATACTCGCATGAACGACTCGAAATTTCATTCTTGGAGTTGCCTGAAAACGATTCCAGAAAAATAACTGGCCGGTATCGTCAAACCGACATCGGTCGGTGCAGGCTGGGGAGCATCAGGCTCGCGTGCCTCAGACTCGATGCGTTCTCCGGAGGTATCAGTTGCACGAGACGCTTCGCGCTGGCGCGGCGAACTCTCCCGAGGTTGTTCTGAATCACGCGAATTTTGGCCTCTCGGTTGATCGCCTCTCGGTTGATCGCCTCTCGGTTGATCGCGTCGTGGTTCTTGATCGCGAGTTGGATTTTCATCATTCTGTGAACCTCGCGGCCGTTCGTTATCGCGATTCGATTCCCGGACTGCCTCGGGCCGTTTTCCATCTGGCATAAGACCTTCAGGTTGGCGAGCAGCAGGGCGCCGCGTTGGTTGATCTTGCGAACCGCGCGGAGGTCCATCAGGTCGGCGAGAGTTAGGCCGATTTTCCTGGGATGGAGGGGGCGATTGGTGAGGCGCAATGACGGCTTGGCCTTGTGGTCCCAAAGCATGAGGCCCATAACTTTGCGAGTGCGGGCTTTGCGAGTGCGGGCCAGGACCGTGTGGCCCCTGAGGATTTTGTGGCCGCTGCGGCCCTTCCCCTCGCGAACCATGCATTTGTCGCGCGAGTTCTAGCAGTTCATTTCGATCTAATTGTCCATCTTGATTCTTGTCAAAACGCATCGCAACATCGACCATCATCTCAGGTGATCTTGAATTTGAAGGCGACTGAGCCGGAGCGTGCGGAGTTTGCGAATGGTTTGATTGCGCGTGATGGGAAGCAGAGGGTCCTGTAGGAAAATGAGGTTGAAACCCAGGTCCAGGTCCATGAGCTTGAGGTCCATGAGCTTGAGGTCCATGAGCTTGCGGTCCATGAGCTTGCGGTCCATGAGCTTGCGGTCCGTGAGCTTGCGGTCCATGAGCTTGCGGTCCGTGAGGTCCTTGTCCGTGAGGTCCTTGTCCGTGAGGTCCTTGTCCGTGAGGAACATGAGCTTGAGGACTAGGCGTGTGAGGTTCATTTCCCCGTGGTCCCGGTCCATGAGGTC
>JBIKMB010000430.1:0-2660 GCA_044359485.1 Pirellulaceae bacterium
TCCGCATCCGATTAACTCGCTTTTGAACATTGCCTATTTTGCTCTTGAATCAACACGATAAATCACTCCCAAAGGCAATTTCGTATGGTGAATCGCGTCATCCAATTGCTGGGGATTCGGGCTCGTTCCGTCTTGGCTTGGATCATTGAGTGATATCATACTGGCAATTAATACTATAAACTGACAGAGTCGGCAAATTATGCTAGCTAGGATGGTTTTGGGTATACAGTCCCCGAATAACCCGAAAGTCAACCGGCACTCATTGCTTGTTGATGGAACGCGATTCCGACAATAATTTTCTAGACACGGCGAGTTAATGCTGAAATAATTCATGAGAACGGCCTGGGTAATGGTATTCCGGAGTTACTGATGGAACCCAGACCAGAATAATGATAAGTTCGTCGAACAGACCAAGGTCACATGGCAGAAGAATACGTATCGCTAAAGCAACTCGCAGAAGAAATTGGGATGGATCGCTCCCATGCACGGCGGTACGTTCTGAAGCTTGGAATCACACCGCATAAACGACGGACGCCTGATTCGCAAAATCAACTCACGCTCGCTGTGGATCAAAATGAGGCTGATCTGATTCGGCATAAACGTCGCGAAGAAGGATTTGTTGGCGATTCGAAACCCGTCGCCAAAGATTTCGGTGAATTCTACATCATTCGCTTGGTTCCTGAATTGGATGAGCGGCGAATTAAGATGGGATTTGCGGATGATCTAGCAACTCGCCATTCACAACATCGCACTGCCGCACCAACGGCTCAAGTTGTCGCTTCTTGGCCATGTAAACGTTCATGGGAAAGTACTGTGATGGACTGTCTTTCGAAATACCAGTGCCGCCTAATTCTCAACGAAGTCTTTGAGTGTGACGACGTTAATGGGTTGGTGGAGTTGGCAAAACAACTGTTTGCGTTACTTCCTAATCCGGCCTTGAAGACGCCCCTAGCGGAAGCATCCCCATACAAAACGTGACGCGAAACCTCCGACGAACCATGCCATTAACAGGAGTGGCGGTGGCTAGTAGATTTGAAATGGAAACTTTACTCCCGCCACCCAGTGATGGCGGTCGTTATCCGACATATGGTGAACTCAACAAAGCAATGTAGAGGTTGTCAGCAGGCGAAGGCCAAGTCTGAGTTTGTATCCCGATTTGGCTTTGAGAATCCTAGAGGCCAACTGTGCCGCCGTTGCTGGATCGAGCAGCAAAAACGCGAAGTAGTTGAACTTATGGATGGCCGTGAATTCTGTTTGTATTGCGGAACGTCAATTCCGCGTGCGCGTGACTATGACGAGAACGGAAAGATAACCAAAACGCATATTCACATGGATCACATGGACCCAATTGCTCTTGGTGGTTACGACCCGCACACATACGACTTGGATCTCGGTGGATTCCCCGAGAATACGTTACGAAATACCGTTTATTGCTGTGCTAAATGCAATAACAAGAAGAGAGATATGCTGTTTAGAGACTGGCTAAAACTGATTCCCGAGGAAAATCAAAAATTGGCAAGAAAGGTGTATATTGAAAGAAATGGAATCGTTCCAGAAGACTTCATTGCTCACAAGGACTTGTTGATAAGAATCGATCTTAATGGTAGCGGGACCCAATGAAAATCGGTGGGTAAATCGGGTAGTCGCCGCCTTTGCAGACTGCCCCCCACACGTCAGTACTGCGGATCCGCATACGGTGGTTCAACAAGGGTTGAAGAGCTTCTATTATGGTGAGTACGAAACACAGTCGCGACTTTTGATATAGTCCAATACTGAGTTGCGGTCTCTTGTCAGTAGATTCACTCAAGGTTGATTTCTCAAGTGTTGCTGACACGGCATCATCCGGTCTAACTTTTGAACCTGTTGTCCCTGTGCTTGATGACGCCGGTAAATGCGGCTTTGTTGGCACGAGGGGTGCCTCGCGTCAAATCGCTTAAGGACCCCTCTTTTTTCTTCATTGTTTGGCCTTCCTGTTTCCATTGGCATTTGAAGTGTAGTACTATGGCATTTGCTGACTTCCGTGCTGCCCAGCTCCGCTTTCACGGCTTTGTTACTGGCTTTCAGTCTTCGAGATGACTTACTCCATGGACCAACACAGATCTCCCCGGATAAGAACACTGGTTTCCTCTGTACAAGCTAACCCTTTACCAAATCGGTCCATAGACTGCGTTGGCTTCACTGGGGCTTTGTAATGTTGGGCTCACTCGCCTGACCGGACTGGCCATACAGGATGTTTCTGTTCGTAACTTTTCAGATTCGGTGAAAATGCATTCGAGTGGGGCATGACGTACTGATTGCAGTCTACAGACTCAACGCTTAGCCATACATTCGCAGGCTTCCCCCCCACAGTCGGTCGCCCTTCCGCAGTTGCCTTCACCTCGTGCTTGTTCCCTTGAAGTGGTCATTTGTTATACTGATCTCCTAGAGCCTGTGTCAAAACCCTGAAATGCTGATCTTTTGTTAATTGCCGCGTTTGGCTAATTTTGACATCGAAAGGAGTCTATCGATGTCAGGACGACGCGAAGTTTTACTTACTGATGAGCAATGGGAAAAGGTCAAGCGTTTTATTCCGAGGGTCGAATACCCCAAGGGTGGACGACCGCGAGCCGATGATCGCAGCTGCTTTGAAGGCATTTTATGGGTTCTCAAGAGTGGCGCTC
>JBIKMB010000224.1:0-9492 GCA_044359485.1 Pirellulaceae bacterium
GGAAAGTGGCATGTGACTCGGCATGCGGGTGCCGAGGGGCCAAAACAGAATTGGCCGTTGCAGCGCGGCTTCGATCGATTTTACGGGACCATACATGGTGCTGGCAGTTTTTACGATCCATCGTCCTTAGTGCGCGATAATAAAATGATCTCTCCCTATGCGGATGCGGAATATCGACCGCAAACATATTACTACACCGATGCCATCTCGGATCACGCCATTCGTTTCCTCTCTGAGCACAAGCAGCACCATCCCGAACAACCATTTTTCTTATACATCGCCTTCACCGCGGCACATTGGCCAATGCATGCTTTGCCCGAGGATATCGCCAAATACGATGGCAAATATGACCAGGGCTACCAAGCGATTCGCGAAATGCGTTATCGCAAGGCGATCGCGGAAGGTTTGATATCCTCTAGCGAGCCCTTATCGCCGAGTGTACGAAATTGGAATGAAGTTCGGAATAAAGAGTGGGAAACCGCTTGTATGGAGGTATACGCGGCGATGATTGACCGGATGGATCAGGGCATCGGTCGTATGGTCGAACAGTTAAAGAGCAATCAGCAATTCGAGAATACCGTGATTCTTTACATGCAAGATAATGGTGGTTGCGCGGAGAATATGGGCCGAGTCGGCAATAAGCAGCATCCGAATATTCCGCGTCCCAATTCACCCACTCTCGCTCCGATGAATGCGACCGATTTTGCAGCAGGGGGAAGTGTTCCCGCTCAGACGCGGGATGGCTATCCTGTGCGTATGGGCCCTGAAGCAATGCCGGGTCCCGCGGATACCTACGTCGCCTACGGAGAAGGCTGGGCGAACGTTTCCAATACACCGTTTCGCGAGTATAAGCATTGGGTGCATGAGGGTGGAATCAGTACACCGCTAATCGTACATTGGCCGAAAGGTATTCAGGCGAAGGGTGAATTGCGAAATCGCCCCGGTCATTTGATCGACATCGCCGCGACGCTTTACGATTTGGCGGATGCTACGTATCCAGATAAGGTAACGCCCCTGGAAGGGAACAGTCTGGCTTCGTCGTTTCCTACCGATGACGTGACGAGAAGTCCGATATTTTGGGAGCACGAGGGGAATCGCGCTGTACGGGCCGGCAAGTGGAAGTTGGTCGCCAAGCATCATCAACCTTGGGAACTGTACGATATTTCTGTCGATCGTTGTGAACGGAACAATTTGGCGTCGAAGGAAATCGAAAAGTTGACGGAGATGATTGAGCTTTATCGCAGCTATGAGCAGAGAGCCTTGGTCGCCCCCTGGCCGCTCCAATAGCATCTCGCCCGCTGTGATATTTAGCTCGCTGGGTGGTTTCATTACTTGACTCGTTTCACCCGATGCTGCGAGCCTAGGCCACTGCTCCACTCGCATTCACTGCGCTACCAACCGTCTTTCGTCACGACGTGTTGCACTTTAGTACTGGTCGGGCTGTGGCATCGTTCGGTGCGGACCGATCATCCCGCGATCGGCAAATCGCACCGAATTCCATTTAGGCTTGGCTGAAAATATTATTGGCGATCGTACCGGTGCTATCGGCAAAATTCTCGACTTCGAGTTCCATCGAACGCAGAATGCTCAGGAACATATTAGACAATTTCGAATCGTCTTGGCGCCAGTAAGTGCCATGTTTGAGTCCCATGTTTTTGCCACCGGCGAGGAGGGTTGGCAAGTTTTTGGGCCAGTGCGTTGTGCTTGCTCCGCTTCCAAAAAGAACAATCGTATTATCCAGCACGCTGCCATCATGATCTTGATACGACTCGAGTTGTTTAAGGAAATGAGCTGTTTGCTCCATCAAGAAACGATCGTATTTTGCAAATTGTAGTTGTCCATCTTTGTCGCCCGCATGGGATAAATTGTGGTGGGTTCGTTCGAGGCCGAGCTTGAGTGGAAAAGTATCACTGATACCCATGCCATCTTCACGATTCAGCATGAAGGCAACGGACCGAGTGATGTCGGCATCAAATGCCAGTGCGATGAGATCGAACATATTGCGATAATACTCAGCGGGCTCACCTTCATTGGTGATTTCCAAATTAAGGTGCGAGTAGTCTTGCTTCTTCAATGGGATATCAATCCATTTTTCAGACGCGATCAGTCGGGATTCCATCTCATTGAGCGAAGCGAGGTATTGATCCATGCGTTCGCGATCGCTTTGCCCAAGCGTTTTATTAAAGTTATTTGCGCTTTCTAGAACCGCGTCGACCAACTTCATGCGTGACCGCAGACGATCGCGCTCAGCCTTCAGTCCTGTGACATCGACGCGAAAAAGTCGATCGAAGACTCGGCGCGGGTTGTTTTCTGCTGGAATGGGGCGACCTTGTAGGTCATAGGAAATGGTGCCAGTTCGAGACAGAAAACCAACGCCGGCATCAATCGAAAGCACCAAAGATGGCTGTCGACAGAATTGTTTGGTGTGAAGCGCGATTACCTGATCCAGAGCGACCGAATTGTAGGAACCGGGCTTTGGGTTATGCAATGGTGCGCCGGTGAGCCACATATCAGAACAGAGATGCGGATCAACTTTAGTTCCATTTTCGTGAAAAAGTCCCCCTAAGAAACTGATCTGCGACTGAAACGGCGCTAACGGCTCGGTCGATTTGCCGAGAACAAATCGCCCCTCTTGGTCAGCTTTAGGAAAAAAGCTCCACTCGTCGATACCATGCTCTGCTTTGGGGAGCGACATACCGTTGGCAGTGTAAATAGCGCAGAAACGCTTGGGGCGTTGAGCTAAAATATCTTCACCCATGGCTTCGAGCAACGGCAAGGCGAGGGCTGTTCCTGCCAGCCCCTTCAATACGGCTCTTCGATCCAACGCTCTCATGATTCGACTCCTTGCGATTCCTACGATTGTCGCCCTAGGGTGGGGATGACTGGCGTGCAGAAACAAACAGGTATTTTCTTCTTCTTCTTCTTCTTCTTCTTCTGCTGCTGCTCCGCACTCCACTTCGATATCAATCTGTGGCTTTATCGGCTATTTCATTAAAAATGCATCGCTGGCGACAACGCATTCCACCAGATCTTGCAAGCGATAACCATCGCTTTTTAACTTGACTAAATTGCGACGCAAATCGATTTCATCCTTATAGGATAATGGCTTACCACTGGCGAAGATAGATAGATGTTTGGCGAGACTAAAGGCTAATTGATCCTGCTTTTCTACCAGTAGATATTCTCGAAAGGAACTAAAACCTGCCAGTTTGGTCCCATCAGCCAAAACGGTGGATGAATCTACCTTTTCGGAGCGATGTAGGCCTCCGGCATCGAATTCTTCAAATGGCAATCCCCAGGGATCTATCCCTTGATGGCATTTGGCGCAGCCAGCAACATCACGGTGTTTCTCGAGTCGTTGTCGTAAGGTGAATTGTGTCAGGTCTTCCAGCGCAGGAACGTTGGGAGGTGGGTCGCCTGGCGGTTCCGCAATAATTTTTCGAGCCAGCCAAGCTCCACGTTTCACCGGATTGGGTTCGCGGCCATCCGAAAGTCCCGCGAGTATGGCAGCGTGAGTCAGAATACCCCCTAAATTTTCGCGTTGATGTTTGACGGCCACGAACTGCAGCCCCGCTTCGACTTGTTCCCCCAATCCGTAATACGAAGCGAGAATATCGTTCACCACGATTTCCTCGGATCGATACAGTTCGGCCAGCGGCTTATTACCGCGCAGTTTATTTAGCCAAAATTCGATTGGCTCTTTTCTCAATTCTATCTTGACCGAGCGGTTCAAATGAGGGAATCGTTTACTGTCGGTGTTGACAACCTCGAGTTTATCCAGGCTGAGCCATTGCGAAACAAAAGCATCGGCTCCCATTCGGTATCTTTCATCTTGAATCATCGTGTGCAGCACTTCGCGCAAATTCGAGCGGACTTTTCCTTGCGAGGCTAATTCGCTGAGCCAATGATTGGGGGGGCTGTTCCAAAGAAAATAGGAAAGCTTGGATGCCAGTTCCCAGTCATCGAGAGGTTCGCTTTCTGCGGAGTTGCTAATTTCAGTTAGGAACAAGAATTGTGGCGAAGTTAAGATCACAAGCAGCAGCGGACGAATGCGCGTCGTAAAACTGGCGGCAGGATCAGATTCATCCCACATTTGCATCAAGCTGGCAACCTCGCTCTCGCGAACTGGTCGCCGGAACGCTCGCTGGGCAAAGTTACGAACGACTCGCTCGGCGCGATCGCGAATCTGTGAGAAGTCTTTCGATTGCCCCATTAAATCGGTATAGTTTTGCGGTGGCCATTGTTCGAAGTAAGGGCCCTCGAATTCAATTTTGTGGATCAGCAGCCTAGGCATATCGCGCCCATCGGTATACTCACACCTGACTGCGATTTCTCGAAAGCCAGCGAGATAATTGACATTGTCCACCTCAACATCCGGTCGCGGATAATTATTGATGGCACCGGTGAAAAGATACTCTTTCGATCCAGCCCCCGATACGGTTTGCGGTTCACCGACGGGGTTCAGCGTGCTGCCACAGTCGCGGCGAAGACCTGCGTAAACTCCGATAGCAGGCGATCGCTTTTCGAAATTTTCAAAGCGTACGAACTTCGGGTCTTCCTTTGGCAACTTTAAAAGGCTGAGTCGATAACTGCCGGCCGTGAGTTTATTGACTAAACCAACTTCTACAGGTCCCGAGTTTAGACGAATCAGCATGAAGGGGGCATGCTTGTGCGTTTTGCTGAATTTTCGTTCGCCGATAACGAGTTCTACATCGAGCGGTGTCGGTGGTGTTTCGTTTTTTTCGGTGGCTGTGTCGGTTGCCAACATAGGGGGGCTGGACAAGTCGATTTGGTAGATTCCAGCTTCGCTGATTTCGATCGACTGTTTCGGCATCTGCTCGGAAAGTGCGATATCGATCCGTTGTCTACTTTCTTTTTCAATTGCGCTGTCGGTGGTATCCAGAAGCAAGGCATCGTTGTATTTGGATGCCCAGACTTTCACGCGAAAGTTTCCAAATTCCGGTAGTTCTCGGAGTGCGATTTTGAAGTTTGCAAAGGGTCCGTAGGTGCTTGCCTCCCCAAATATTTCGGAACTTGGAATGGCGGGACGGAGCAAGAGACCATCGCGAACGGATTCATAAGCCTTTCCCTTAGGATAGCCTTCACTGCCGCGCATGCACGCAAATACAGAATGGTAGATACTATCGAAGTCACGCCATTCGCGGACGGTGTCATTTCCCTGGTAGCCTTCTATAAAACGGAACTTCCGCTGCATCAGGAAGGGGGTGTATGGAAAGTTCTTCTGCGGTGATTCCTCGGTAATCAGAAAGTCTTGGTTTGGCAATAGATGATTTAGTGCTCCTAGCACTAAAGGACTCGGATACGGGGCAGGATTGACGTTCTGTCCAAACGACATTTGAAAGGCTTGTATGGTTGGTTGGGCCGTCTCATCGATGAGTACAAGATCGAGAGCTTTTTCGGCAATTTGCAAATACGCTTCCAATTGGGTGGGATTCAACTGCAAGGTTTGGCTATTGTTTGAGAAACCATCTTTCGAGATTCCATCTGGCGGCAAGATTCCGGTCAATTGCTCATCGATAGACAGCAGATCGCGGAGCGTGTTTGCATATTGACTCACCGTAAGTCGACGGATGTTACCATTGCGTTTTAATTCCCGACCTCTTGCCCAGTTTAAAGCATGATTTACGCTGTCGAGAAATTGCAGACGCTCTTCTGCAGTGGGCTGTTCTGCTTCTTCGGGAGGCATTTCCTCGTTTAGTACCAATTTGCCGATTGCCTCCCATAATTTCAGACTGGAGTCGTCATAGGCTTCGCTCAGGTTATCGACACGAATCCCTGATTCTCGTTGATCAACATTATGACATTCAGTGCAGTAATGGGTGAGAAAGGGCCGCACACTTTTTTCAAATTGGGCGTGGATGTCTGTTGGTTGGTCTTGCGCAATAGCGGTCGCCGAAACTAGAAGGAACCAAAAACAGAACAACGCTCTAGACCAAGACGTTCCATGGCTGGACGTTCCATGGCTAGACGTTCCATGGCTAGACGTTCCATGGCTAGACGTTCCATGGCTAGACGTTCCATGGCTAGACGTTCCACTGCCAAGCGTTCCATTGTAAGACGTACAATTGTACGTGCATTGAAAGTCGTTTGGCTGAGGTGTTGGTAGGGGCCACCGTTGTGAGCGAGGCTGAGCGGTGTCGAATTCCATGACAAGAAGCTGTTTGGCCATTTGGACAGTTCAAAGTAACTTAGACATGGAGGGTGGGATATGTAGGCCGGGTCTTATTTTATATGCTATCCGGTGTGGGACTGCAATGCACGCAAGTTTTTGAGAATAAGTGACGCAGTTTCATCAGAAACTTTGAGTGTTCGTTAAGATTGTGGAGATCTGTATCATCTCATTGAGTCGCGAGAGGAGATAGCTTGCCCCCTGAGCGCCCCTTAATTCAAACCCCTTATCCGCGTTTTCAGATATTGGTCACGGACGACGGCTCTCGTTCATTGCAGGATACCGTATTGAATGAGTCGTATCATAGTGGTTCTGGCGCGGCGGCTGAGTCCTATGTCGTTTACTTGCGCAATAGCGATGTCATTCATCGACTTGTCCCCTCGGCTCGGACGAGGGTTTTGGAGTACGGCTTTGGAACGGGCATGAACTTTCTCATGACGTGTGCTCTGGCTCGTGCGCGGCGCGCTCCGCTGTACTATGAGTCGTGGGAGTATAGACTGTTGCCAGTTGAAGTTTTTTCGTTGCTCCAATTGCCCGATGCCATCGCTGCCGCGCAGCAGCTTGGTTGGCTGGAAGAATGTTCCACGCATGCGAAGGATATCTTTGAGCAATTCTTGGAATTTCGCCGATCGCTTGGGGACAGTGCCAGGGGGGAATTCGAATGGACTGTCGAGCCGGATATTACGCTAAGGTTGATGCTTAGTGATGCGACGTCGATTGACCCGAAGCAATACACTGCGAAATTTGACGCCGTCTACTTTGATGCTTTTAGTCCCCAGACGAATCCCGATTTATGGACTCATGAGGTTTTAGTTGTAGCCGAAGAGGTATTGGTGCCGGGCGGACGACTGGTTACGTACTGTGTGAATAGTCATGTGCGAAGGCTAATGTCCGACTGCGGATTCAAAGTGACGAAAGGGCCTGGGCCTCCGAAAGGAAAAAGGGAGGTGATGATTGCCATGAAGGAATCGGATACAATGCACTAACTCTAATCAGTTTTTATACCTTAACCATGAGTTGGCTCATGTTGCATACATCGATCGATTGGAATAAACCAGGAAAGCAGCAGGGTTTTTTGCGAGTTCCTTATTCGCATAACCTGGGCGGTTGGGCGAATGTCATGATCCCGGTTACCACGATTGCGCCGGAATCGTTGGGTGTTAGTAGTGGACCGAGTGTTCTGATTTTGGGAGGGAATCATGGCGATGAGTATCAGGGTCAAATCGCTGGTATGAAACTGGCGCGATCTTTGACTCCCGAGATGGTGCGGTCGCGAATCATTGTTATTCCTTCCCTGAATTTTCCTGCGGCTCGCTCAGCGACACGCTTATCGCCGCTGGACGGAATGAATATGAATCGAGCTTTTCCGGGTGATCCGAATGGACCGGTGACGAGCCAGATTGCTCATTATTTGACCACCGTTCTTTTTCCTATGGTAGAAGTGGTAATCGACATCCATTCCGGTGGCAGGAGCATAGAGTTTTTACCTTGCGCTCACATGCATGTTGTGCCTGATCGGGAACAGCGAAGGAAAATGCTCCATGCGATGCTCGCCTGGAACACCGATTTCGCTTTTTTATATACTGATATCGCGGGCACTGGGTTGCTTCCGGTGGAAGCCGAGAATCAGGGCAAACTGGTTATTACCACAGAGTTAGGTGGTGGAGAAGCGATCCCCGCCCATATCCATCGCATCGCTCAAGAGGGACTGCAAAATGTGCTGATTCATGTTGGTGCGCTTCAGGGGAAAGAAACCTCGCGAGCGACTTTAGGTAAGCCGCCGGTGAAACTGGTCCAAGCGTTAACGGCCGATGATTATTTGCTCGCACCCGAATCGGGTATATTCGAGATTGCAGTCGAGCTTGGCGAAAAAGTGGAACGAGGCAATCCTGTTGGTTGGATTCATTTTTTGGAGCGACCGGATCGCGAGCCAGAGCCGATCATCAGCAAAAGCAGCGGTTATTTGGTCGCCATGCGAGCCCCTTGCTTGACACAGCAAGGGGATTGCGTAGCCGTAATCGCGGAAGAGGTGGATCCGAAATCTTTGTTGTAGGCTCTTTGCTTCCCGAGCATTTATGGAAGACTTACTGGCGGAGAATGTAGCTCTATTCCCTCACTCGCGATTTGAAATGATATCCTATGCCACGCGATTCCAGCCCAAAGATGCCCACGTTTGTCTGGTGGTTGATCGCGTTTATGTGGGTCGCATATTTTTTAAATTACTGCGATCGTCAGGCGATCTTTTCGATGAAGACCGCAGTTTCTAAAGATCTGCACATGAGCAATGAGCAATTGGGGCTGATCGGGGCGATCTTTCTCTGGATATACGGTATTGGTTGCCCTCTTGCAGGCCAGCTAGCAGATCGAATCGCCAAGAAGAAAATGGTGGTATGGAGCTTGGTGATCTGGAGCATGGTGACCGTAGCGACTGGATTATCGACCTCTGCCTGGATGCTCCTCTTCATGAGAGGTGCGATGGGCATTTCTGAATCGTTGTTTATGCCAGCAGCTATCGCGCTGACGGCCAATGCAACTCCCCCTGCAAAACGCTCGTTTGCTGTCTCGCTTTTGACAACCGCTCAAATCGCTGGCTCGGCAGCTGGGGGAATGTTTGGAGGTTGGATGGCGGAGCAGGGGATGTGGCGAACTGCTTTTTTTGCGCTCGGAATTATCGGTGTTGTCTACGCCGTTCCGTACCTTATGTTTCTCAGCAAGGTCCAGGAGGATACGGAAATGGAGACGAAGAGTTCGAATCAGTGGTTTACCATTTTTTCGCTGTCGCGAGTCCCAACCTTCATGATGTTGTGTATCACTTTTCCGATTTTTGTATTCGGCTTGTGGATGCTTTACAGTTGGTTGCCGAAATTCCTGGAAGATAAATTCATGATCGGTTCGACCGAGGCATCATTTTACACCTCAATGTATATGCAAGCGGCAACGTTAGTGGGGCTGTTCAGTGGTGGAGTCATGGCAGATTGGTTATTCAAATTCACCAAGGCATCTAGAATGTGGCTCCTTGTGGGTAGCTTTGTTTTATCGGCACCTTGTATTTATGGGATAGGAAACAGCACAACGCTATCTATGACCTGTGTTTGTATGATCGGATTTGGTTTGTTTGGTGGGCTATTGATGGGAAATATCTTTCCAGCCGCTTTTGAGGTTGTCAGCGCGGATGCAAGAGCTTCCGCGGTGGGAATTCTTAATTTTTTTGGCGCAATCTTATCTGGATTTGCGCCGCTGGTTGTGGGGACCTATAAAGAAAGTATCGGTATGGAAAAAATGTTAGCAGCGACTTCGGTCGC
>JBIKMB010000431.1:0-2643 GCA_044359485.1 Pirellulaceae bacterium
TTGCTGGGAAAGCCTGGCAAAATGGATGTCCAAGGTGATATGGTTCAAGATCTCTATCAGGCGGGTAAAGTGGTAGAGATCAATGAATACTGCCGCTGTGATGTGCTGGATACCTACTTCGTTTTCCTGCGCTGGAATCTGTTGTGCGGCAAAATCTCTCTCGATCAAGAGCAAGAGTTGGTCGGTCATGTCAAAGAGATGTTAGAACAAGAATCGCATATTCATTCGGCCTATAAGTCGTATCTAGAGCGCTGGGGTGACTGGAATAATCCCTGGCAAAAGGATCATTCCGCGAACCCCTCATAAACCGCGAGTTGAATCGATATCGATGGGCTCGATATTGGTATGGGAATCATACCGCGGATTGTTGACGGCACTGGATACCGCATGATAACGCCACAGATGAGGTCCAAAGCTCTCGCCGTATATGGGTTCTCTCACCAACTCCTCAACTCTCTCCTTGTCGTCGGATTCGAGCCAAGTTTGGTAATCGGCAGGAGATATCAGAACGGGCATGCGATCGTGGAGCGCGGCGATTTCCGGAGCAGCTTGGGCTGTGAGGATCGTACAACTGAGCACCGTTTCGCCGGTCGCTTTGGTATTGGTATCCCACAACCCCGCAAAGACGAACGGCTTGTCGTCGGGCAAATGGATCCAAAAAGGCTGCTTAGACGTTTTGGTTCCAACTTGCGAGGTTCGCCATTCAAAGTAACCATCGGCGGGAATCAAGCAACGCTGTCTCGCAAACGGTTTACGAAAAGAAGGTTTTTCCGACACCGTTTCCGACCTCGCATTGATCATACGACTGCCAATCGATAAGTCGTCCGACCACGAGGGGACCAAACCCCATCGCATCCAAATCGGTACAAGTTGCCCCTTCTCTCCCAAAATGGCAATGATGCTCTGGGTGGGTGCGATATTGAAACGCGGCGGAAAATCGCCCAGCGGAGCCGAATCCAGCGGCAACGACAATTGCGCAAAAAGCTGTGAAGCTGGGGTTTTTAGGGTGAATCTACCGCACATGCTTGAAGGTCTCCGTTTTCGATTATAGCTAACGTAGCGATTGTGCCGATATCGGATTTGATGCTTATTCTGCGCATCGAGCCAACCCATTAGGTCGTTCACAGCCGCCTAAACGTTGGTTCTATCCCGGTACGGATGTTCTAGCCGGTCACGGATGCAACGCAGAGCGCTAAGCCAACTAACTTTAGGCAGGAAGTGGAATCATGCTCGTAATCATCTCGGATTTGCATCTATCGGACGGCTCTGCCACAAGCACTCTTCATCCTGGCGCTATGCACTTGTTCATTCAGCAAATGCGCGACTTGGCCGAACGAGCGGGGTGGCGACAGAATGGACGCTACGAACCTATCGAACGCTTAGACTTGGTTTTGCTCGGCGATACACTTGATATCGTCAGCAGCAATCGCTGGTTGGACACCGGTGTGCGACCCTATGGCACTTCCACGACCAATGAAATCGCACAGGTTACAGCCGATATCGTCGATGAAATTCTGCGGCAAAACCAGCCCGCGCTGCAGTTGATTCGAGCCTTGGTGTCTGACGAGATCGTCACAGTTTCACCCGGCAACCAACAAGGTCAGCCGATGTCGATGTCGGAGGGAGTTCCCGTTGCAGTTCGCACGCACTATGTGGTCGGAAACCGCGACTGGATGCTCCGTCTCAAAGGCTCGGCCTTCGATTTGATCCGACAACGAATTTCCCACCATCTCGGTTTGGCAACGCCTTACAACAAACCTTTCCCGCACGATATCGCCGAATCGGACGATCTCCTAGAAGTTCTTCGCTCTCACCGCTGCTTCGCTCGCCATGGCGATATCTACGATCCTTTGAGCTTCTCGGGAGATCGCGATGTTGCCAGCATCTCCGATGCGATCGTCATTGAACTGTTCAGTGGTTTCATTCGCAAGCTGACCGAAAAGATGGGTGATAGTATCTCGACTTCGGTGATGCAACAAATGATTGAAATACAGCATATTCGTCCGATGGTGCTGGCTCCTGTTTACATCGAAGGACTGTTGCAACGTTGCTGCAACAGTCCAGCGCAGCGAAAAGAGGTGCGACGCATTTGGGATACATGCGTGGAAAAATTGCTCGCACTGACACTGCTGCGTGAGCAAGAGACGATTAATTCGCTGCAGGTTGTGGATGGTCTAGAGAAGTGCTTATCCTTCCGTCGACGTTTAACCAACGGCTGGGGCGAACAGAGTCGAATGTGGATTCAAAAAATGCGAGGCGCTGCATCGTCTTCTTTTGTGCAGCACGCGGTCACGGAACCCGATTTCCGCAATCGACGCGCCCGCCATATTATCTACGGACATACACATCAAGCAGAAGCGTTGCCGCTGGATGCAAGTTATGCAGATGGCTTTGTTCTCAATCAAATGTATTTCAATACGGGAACTTGGCGACGTGTCTATCAGCCAACACAGATTCCAGGTTGTGAGCAAGAGTTCATCGGAATGGAAGCGATCGGTACGGTCGTCGTCTATCATGGAGACGAACGTAGCGGACGTGCCTACGAGACGCTGAGTGGTACGCTGGGTATGGTCTACAATAACGTCATCGGCGGAATGGAAAAAATAAGCATCGCCGACAAAGTGATCGCAGGCCCGCGACGCA
>JBIKMB010000225.1:0-9441 GCA_044359485.1 Pirellulaceae bacterium
AGACGCGTTAGATCCATGAGTTCTTCGATACGCTGATCGATACGGGCTTGGCTCCACTGGAGTTGCTTTGGCATAAGGCTCAGATTCTGACTGACCGTGAGGTGAGGAAAGAGACCTCCATCTTGTATCACGTAGCCCATGCGTAAACGTTGTTTGGGAAGTGTTTGTGCAGAGAGTGGTTCGCCTGAAAAATGAATGGTTCCGCCATTGGGCTTCAGCAGGCCAACTAACATTCTCAGCAGAGTGCTTTTGCCGCATCCACTGGGCCCGATAAGCACGGTCGATGCGCCTGGTTCCATGCGAATCGATGTCGGCTTTAATACGCAGAGTGAACCGAACGATTTGGTGACGTCAGTGAGTTCAAACATAATGATGGAGTCAACACGATATCAGTTAGGGTGTGAGGTTTTGGCAATCCGATCAAGGATCTCTTGCACCTGATGTTGCCATTGGGTGGACATTTCGACGGGGCTGGGAGAGTTGGCTTTTTCGCTTGGGATCAGATTAGGCTGACCAAACTCAACAATGACTTTTCTGGGGGCACGCACGGTTGGATAGGTAACCTTCAGCAGATCTTCTTCAAGCTTATCAACGGTTTCGGCGATTCTTTCCAGGGTTGGATGGGCGATGAGATAATCTCCACGATAGCTGTAGAGCTGTGTTGCTAAGAACATATCGTCCATATCGCGCTGTGCACGCAGTTGCTGCAAATTGGAGAGGGGGCCTTGCTTTTGTGTGCCGATGATTCGGCGGCGAATTTCGGCTATACGGTCTGAAGGAAGGCGACCAGGATTTTTGATCTCGTACTTTGTCTCGTGTCGATTCAGAATCACCTCCAAAAGCGAATGAATACGCTGAGGTAGATCGCCCGATTGAATCGAGCCGAGCACTTCACATTCTTTGAGCGCTAGAGCGGCGGATGCTATTCGAAGGATTCGATCGAGAGTTGGAAGTTCGGGGTTGGGTGTCCAGAGTAAGCGTTCTTCTAATTGCATCAATGTTTTTAAAACGCTGGGTATTGGGTCTTCGAGATACTCGGCCCGCAATGCGACCGGTATTGCGGAAACAGGGCGCCGTGCTTTTCGCGCGGCAGCCATGGCGATAGCGGCGGCTCCTTCTCGAAAGGGTGTGACGTGATCATTAGTATGGTAGATATCCCCTTCAGGAAAAATGACCAGCGGTTGAGGTCGATTTTGAAGGATGTCGACAGCCGTTTTGAAGCTCTCGGTATCGACGCCCTCGCGATTGACACTGAAACAACCGTTTTTTTGCATAGCCCATTGTTGCCAGGTCGAAGAGATACCGAAAACCTGCCAAGCCGTCATGATGTAGAAGGGAGTGCTGAGACGATCTGCTGCGCGCAGCAGGCAGTAGGAATCATAATGGAAGGAGTGATTGGGTGTGATCAGGATGCCATTACCAGCATCAAGCGTGCGGGCAAGGTAATCGACATTGCGCAATTCAACGTCGATAATTTGATTGCGTTTCAAGTCACGATTCCGCAGATGCCGAAACAAGCGGCAAAATAAGGGGGAGAGCTTGGGAGCCCAAAACCGAGGAGGTGTTTGGTAGGGTTGGGAATTCATGACCGGCGATCGATGTAAGAGCAGAAGGCGAGGGATGTCACTAAGGATACCGTGCCGCGAATCGCATTACGCCCATCAGTCAAAAAATGATCGAAAAAGTTTTCTGGGGGAACGGCTAGGTTTGCTTGTTTTAGCGTGAAGGATTGCGTTTATTCGAAGTGCGGGTTTTTCCCGTGATCTGCAGATCTATGGCTTGCGAGTTTTCTGGGCAAGTCGATGATAACGGCTTTCATACAGGGAAAATCAACGAGCGAGACTATTGAAATCTGACGAGTTTGGTGCAATTGGCGAAGGATAAGTATTGGGAAAGCGCGCAAGAGAGAATTCGAAAGCTCCTGGAGTCTCAGGTGAAAATGTGATCGCTCAATTTTTTGAGCGGAATTTCCAGCTGAGCTTGTGAAGTTCTAGAGCAGGAACGATCAGTAGAGCAACACCGACTGCGATCAGCCAGCTATCGACCGAGAGTGGTTTTGTGCCGAGGATATTTTGCAGAAAGGGGACGTACATTGCCAGAACATGGATGGCGAATGCTGCAATGGTGCCATAGAACAAAAGTGGACTTCTAAGCGGTGAGAGGGCGAAAGCCGATTTGGTTTCTGAGCGGCAATTGCCGATATGAAAATTCTCAAACAGAACCATCACCAAAAGCAGCAGGTTTCGGGCTTGATCGACATTCCAGCCCGATTGGAGGGCGAAGCTGAAGACGCAGAATCCGCCGAAGCCCACGGTCAGCACGGTGATTGCCATGCGTTCGATCATCAAGCGATTAAATATCGGTTCGCTCGGAGGGCGAGGTGGATGTTTTAAACTATCCCCTTCTCCAGGTTCAAACGCGAGGGCCACACTTTGGATGCCATCGGTGACGAGGTTTAGCCACAGAAGTTGAACTGGCAAAAGGGGGATAGGGTGCCCGGTGACAACGGATAGCAACACCATGAGCAATTCGGCTGCACCTAGCGAGACGAGGAGAAAGGTCACTTTGCGAATGTTGTCATAAGCGATTCGACCTTCTTCGATTCCGGAAACAATCGAGCGAAAGTTGTCATCGCTGATGACCAGTTCGGCTGCTTCGCGAGCGACATCCGTTCCCGATTTTCCCATGGCCACTCCGATATTGGCAACTTGTAAAGCGGGAGCGTCATTAGCGCCATCTCCAGTGACGGCTACAAAATGGCCCGCATCGCGAGCGGCGTTGACGATATTCAATTTTTGCCGCGGAGAGACGCGCGCGAAGACGCGGACACGTTGCACGATTTCTTTCAGTTCGGCAGGGGATTTTCCTTCCAGTTCGTTAGCCGTGATGACTTGTTGCAACGATGTTGCCAGTCCAAGATCGCGGGCAATCGCGAGAGCCGTAACGCGATGGTCGCCGGTTATCATTTTGACTTCAACGCCGGCGGCGTGGCATTGAGCGATTGAGTCGGCGACATCTGGTCGCAGTGGATCGATCATTCCAACCATGCCGAGGAATTCATGATCTGCAGAGTTTGGGTGATCCAGGTTAGGGGCATTTTGATTGGAGTGGAGTTGCTGCGCTAGAGCGATGATTCGCAAGCCGCGTTCGGCCATATCATTAGCTATGGAATGGATCCAGCGGACTTGAGCTTCGTCTAATCGATTGGCACACATCGCGGCGATTCGTTCGGGTGAGCCTTTGAGATAGGATTTCAGGCCGGATGAAAGTTGATGCGTGGTGGATGCGAATTGGTTTTCGGATTCAAATGGGATTTGGCTAATCAATGGCTTTTCGGCCAGTAGCGTATTCTTTTCCAGGCCAGCTTTGAAGCCGGCGCTGAGCAATGCGATATCAACGGCATCTCCATGCCAGTGCCATTGATTATCGCGATAGTTGAGTTCTGCTTCATTGCAGAGAACGCCCGCTTCAAGAGCGATTTGAAGGGAGGGTTCGGATGGAAGCAACAGAGGCTCGTGATCATGTTCGATGTGTCCGCGCGGTGCGAAACCTTCACCCGTAAAGTTATATTGCTTTCCATCGATGGTATGGAGTTCGCGAACGGTTAGTTCATTGCAGGTTAAGGTACCCGTTTTATCGGTTGCAATGAGTGTGCAACTGCCAAGACCTTCAACGGCGGTGAGGCGCCGAACGATGACATTGCGTTGTGCCATTCGACTGGTGGCGACAGCCAGAGCGATAGTCATCGCAACTGGCAGGCCTTCTGGAATGGCCGAGACAATGAGAGCAACGACCAGGAAAAAAGTATCGGTCAAAGAATAGTTCCACAGAAGTATGCCCAATGATCCAATCAAGATTGAAGCTGCGACAGTCCCTATGGCTATATGGTTCGTAAAGCGTTCCATGCGGGCGATGAGGGGAGGCTTGCCACCGCTGGCGCCAAGCACATCGACGGCGAGTTGGCCAAGCTGAGTAGAGGTGCCCGTTGCGACGGCGATACCGCGACCGCGACCTCGAGTGACCATCGAGCCAGCGAAGGTCATGTTGTGTTGATCGGCGATGGTTGCAGTGGAGGTTGATAGGGGCTTGTAATCTTTATGAACGGTCGTCGATTCGCCGGTGAGGAGGGATTCATCGATTTCCAAGCTTGTGGATGAAAGAAGCCTAAGATCGGCGGAAACTCGATTGCCCGATTCAAGCCAAACAACGTCTCCTGGCACAACATCTGTTGCCAGGATATCGATAAGTTTACCGTCTCGCATGACTTGTGCGTGTGTGCGAAGCAATCGCTTTAATGCATGACTGCTCCGTTCTGCTTGACTTTCTTGGTAGGCTCCGATCGCAGCGTTCAGGCTGAGAATTATGGCGATGAAGCCTGCATCTTCAACATCGCCGATGAGGATGGATACAATCGCTGCGGCGACGAGGATGTAAATGAGAGGGCTAGCGAATTGGCGGATAATGATCCACCACAAGGGATCTGGACCATGTTCGGGGAGTTGGTTAGGACCATACAGGGATAAGCGTCGTGAGGCTTCGCTCGAGGAAAGCCCATCGGCAGAACTCTCGAGAGCTTGCAGCGTTTCTTCAGCAGAGATGGAATAAAAATTTCTATTGAGGTCCATGGATTCCCGAAGATACGTCGCCGATTGGCCGTACGGATTGGGACTCCTTTTCAGGATAGAAGGTCATGAAGAATTTTTCCGTCGTTGGTTGGGCCAATCAATCGTTGGTCTAAGCCTTGATAGGCGTAGTGGAAACGATAGGGGTCGAGGCCAAGGAGATGCAAGAGGGTTGCTTGCAAGTCGCGGATGCTGACGGGTTTTTCAATTGGATAATATCCAAAGTCATCGGTCTTTCCGTAGGCAACACCACCTTGAATACCACCGCCTGCAAGCCACATGGTGTAGGCAAAGGGATGATGATCGCGTCCGACGAATCCTTTCTTAAGTTCTGTGTTAACATTGTTTTGCATCATGGGAGTGCGACCGAATTCTCCACCCCAAACAACGAGGGTATCTTTGAGCATGCCACGTTGTTGGAGGTCCTGTAAAAGTCCGCTGACGGCACGATCGATTTGTTGACACTTGATGGGAAGTGTTTCATCGATACTTTCACCGGGTGAAGAGCCATGATGATCCCAGCCCCAATCATAGAGTTGTACAAAGCGGACTCCATTTTCGAGCAAGCGTCGCGCTAACAGACAATTATTGGCGAATGTAGGGTCATCGCCTTTATAGAGAACGCGTGGGTCATCAGCGGATTCGGCTTTGGAAACAAAGCCGGGTTGAGCGCCGTAGAGATCTAGAATATGTTGCGGTTCCTGACCCAAATCCATTGCTTGGGGAACGGACATTTGCATCCGATAGGCGAGTTCATATTGTGCGATGCGGGTTTGTGTTTCGCTGTCGCTGCTACGGGCGTATTCTTCCTGGTTCATTTCGGCGAGTGCATCGAGCATGCGTCGGCGGAGTTTCTGATCAATACCTTGGGGGTTGTTCAGATAGAGAACCGGTTCTCCGGTGGTTCTGCATTGAACACCCTGATACACGCTAGGCAGGAAGCCAGAGCCCCACAAAGATTTACCCGCATCGGGGGTTTTGCCGCCAGATAGCAGAACGACAAAGCCGGGAAGATTTTCATTCTCGCTGCCTAGGCCATAGGTAACCCAGGATCCGAGTGATGGACCGCCGAGGCGGGGAGAGCCAGTGTGTATGAAAAGTTGCGCGGGGGCATGGTTGAATTGATCGGTATTCACCGTGCGAATCACGCTGAGTTTATCGATGACTTTGGCGAGATGTGGAAATAGTTCGCTCATCCATTGGCCACTTTCTCCCTGTTGAGCGAATTTCGTTTGGGCAGCGAGAACTTTCGGAACGCCTTTGATGAAGGCAAAGCGTTTTCCTTCAAGAAAGGATGGAGGAGCGTCCTGCATATGCAGTTTGCTGAGTTCGGGTTTGTAATCGAACAGTTCTAGTTGAGAGGGTGAACCTGCCATGTGGAGATAGATCATCCGTTTCGCGCGGGGGGCGATCATGGGAGGTTTCGGAGCGAGCGGATTGGTATCAGGTTGGTTACCAATTGCGCTTAGCGGATGTATGAGTTGATGCAGTGCGATAGCGCCAAAACCGAGGCCAGTGCTTCGGAAAAAGTGTCGCCGAGTTGTTTCGCGCAGTTGTTGTGATGGTATCGTGTTGGGCATCGTGATACTCAGTTTCGAGTTAGGAACTCGTCGAGATTGAGAATGGTGCTGGCGGTTAGGATCCAAGCGGCATATTCAGGCTTGGAAATCTCTGGAGGGCATTGGCCTCGTGCGGATTGAATTAAGTCTTCCGCTTGCTTGGGGTCTGCGGTGTAGATGACCAGAGCATCGTTGAACAATTTGTGAAGGGGTTGGGTATCGCGCTCGGTCGCGGGGCGAATGAGTGCGATACGTAAACCGTTTTGCAATCGCTTGGTTAGGTTAGTTTCCGATTCGAGGATGCGGTTGGCAAGCGCGGCGGCGGCTTCAAGATATACAGGATCATTGAGAGTGATGAGGGCCTGTAATGGAGTGTTGGTACGGATGCGTCTGACTAAGCAAACTTCGCCACTTCCCGCATCAAAGTTGGTAAAGGATGGATAGGGCGTGGTGCGTTTAAGGTAGGTGTAGATACCGCGACGGAATCGATCTTCACCTTCGGCATCGATCCAAGTTTTCCCGTTGTACGTGGACCGCCAGAGGCCGGGAGGTTGTGGCGGCATGACGGGGGGCCCACCCATTTTATCCGATAGTAACCCAGAGACACGGAGCGCTTGGTCGCGGACAACTTCTGCGGATAAACGATATCGTGCTCCGCGTGAAAGGAACGTATTGCGTGGATCGGTTTGACGTGTTGTTTCTAGAGCGGATGAACTTTGGCGATAGGTGCGACTGGTCACAATGGCTTTGAGCAATTTTTTAGTGGACCAACCATTGTCGCGATATTCGGTGGCCAGCCAATCGAGAAGTGGTTGGTTTTGTGGTTGAGCACCGAGCGCACCGAAGTCTTCTTCCGTTTCAACGATACCGAGTCCGAAAAGTCTAGCCCAGATCCTGTTGGCCCATACTCGAGGTGTGAGAGGATTTTCGGGAGAGACAAGCCATCGAGCGACTGCGATACGATCGATTTTTTCAGTTTGCGGTTGTTGGTGGAAGGCGGTAAGCAAAGATGGAGTGACCGACTCACCTGGAGCGAGAAAGTTACCGCGTTGGTGAATCTTGGTTTGTCGCCGTTTTGGATCGGGCAGTTCGCGCATGATGGGTAGTCGTGCGATCTGATCTTGTAACTGATCGAGTTGTTTTTGCGCTTCGTTGATTTGTTTTTGCGCGAGTTGAATTTGAGCTGAATCCAGTTGGGTGTTGAGCTGTTGTGAGTCGTGTGACGTGATGCCCAATCGAAAGCGGGACAAGATAAGTTGGTTGCCGTATTGTTGATTGAGGGTAATTCGGATGGGAGTTTCCGATGCAAGTTCTATAGGTTTCTCGAAGCGAAAAATGGCGAGATGATTTTTGCGTTGTTGTGGACTGATGGCCCAACCCGTTTTTGGATCGCCGTCGATGGAGGCTGTGACCGGCCAACCTTGTTGCGAGAAATCTGCGATAGGATCGGTGAGTTTAATCTTTTGAGGTTGAGCGGGATCCGTTAGCAAGACGATTTCGATTTCGGAAAGAACGAAGTTAGGGTCGGATGGATTTCGGCCTACCCCCAGCTGACCATCATCAAAGGATGCGAGGAGGCTTTCCAGGCGGAGGGCGGTATACTTTCCGGAAGGAAGTGTCGCGTCGATGGAATAGAGGTCACGATCCGGGGCTTTCTGCGTGGACCGAATAGAGCCATCGTCGAGTAGCGTGAGAGTTGTTCCTTGTTGCGAATACATTTTTTGGGTTTTGAGTTTCTGCCATAAGCCTTGAGGTGAAGTTGGTGTAAAGGCGGCATCTTCTATCGCTTGCTGGAGTTCGGCATTGCGAGTTGTTAAGAGTTTTCGAGCTTCGGCGATCGCGAGTTGCTGCTCAGGTGCCAAAATATCCATGCGAGGTGAATCATCGTAACGATCCGCATCTTCCGTTTGGTTGAAGATGGCATAGAACTGATAGTATTCTTGCATCGGGATAGGATCGTATTTGTGCGTATGGCATTTCGCACAGCCCATGGTGAGCCCCATCCAGACTTGGATGGTGTTATCAATTCGATCTTTTACAGCAGCAGTGCGGAATTCTTCGTCATCGGTACCTCCTTCATCGTTGCTCATGGTATTGCGATGGAAGGCGGTTGCAATCATTTGGTTTTGGGTTGGATTGGGTAAGAGGTCGCCGGCGAGTTGTTCGAGAGTGAATTGATCCAGGGGCATATCCTGATTGAAGGCATTGATGACCCAATCTCGATAAGGCCACATGGTTCGGCCAAGATCTTTTTCATAGCCTTTGGTGTCGGCATAGCGAGCGAGATCGAGCCACATGCGCGCCCAGTGTTCACCGAATTTTGGGTTTTGCAATAATGAGTCTACGAGGGATTCGTAAGCGGCATCGGAGGGATCGGCTGCAAATTGGTCAGCCAGTTCGGGTGTGGGTGGCAAGCCGATGAGGTCTAGGGATAAGCGACGAATCAACGTGTGAGGATCAGCTTGATTTTGTAGTGGAAGGTTTAGTTGTTTAAGCGACTGAAGGACTTGGTCATCGAGTGTGCCAGCGGGACGACGGATGGGTTCGAACGACCAGTGCCTTTTCCAGTTTGCGCCTTCTGCGATCCACTTTCGGAGGATTGATACTTGTGCTGGGGTGAGTTTCTTGTGGGTTGACGGCGGGGGCATGACTGCGTCGGGGTCCACGCTCGTTACACGAGCCAGCAGGGTGCTATTTTCGGGCTCGCCGCTGAGGATGGGGTGACCATCGACGTATTTGGCTTTGGCGGAATCTTCAAGATCCAAGCGGAGATCGGCTTGGCGATCATGCTCATCGGGGCCGTGGCAGGCGAAACAATTGGTGGAGAGGATGGGAAGAACGTCTTTCGCGAAATCGATCGTGGATTGAGCACTTGCGGTTGATGGGTTGGCAACAATCCAGCAGGTGGCAAGGTAAACAACAGTCGAGAGCAGCTTTAGTGGGCGGCTAGGCATGCTATGGGTGAGTCTCAAGAATTGAGTCGTAAGGGCGTAACAAAGGAGGGTTTAGTATACACGGTAATTCGAGGGAAACGTAGCGAGCAACTTTCGAGACGAATGCTAGCAATTCGACGTAGGCATTGGATTGAGGGTTTATCTATTTTGTAGATAAGGCATTTTTTCGCATGCGAAAATAGCCGCAAGCTCGAGTTGACGGGGACGTGGGGACTGGCGTTGTGAGAGAAAGATTCCGAGTCGCGCGAACAAGAGGACAGGTACTGCGGACTGCTTCGAAATCGGGGAGACGCGGGGACAGGCGCC
>JBIKMB010000226.1:0-9358 GCA_044359485.1 Pirellulaceae bacterium
TGAAGCACCCCAACATCGTTCGCGTGCATGATGCTGGCTCTGACGGCTCGACGCACTTTATCGCAGCAGAATTCATTCCTGGACGAACATTGCGGGAATATTGCGCGCCAGGCGGGATGGATATCCGGGAAGCCGTACGCATTGTGGCTGATATTGCGGCTGCCGTTTTCTACGCACATCGGAGCAATATTGTCCATCGCGACATCAAGCCTGGAAACATATTGATGGACGAGACCAACCAGCCTCATCTCACCGATTTCGGCCTCGCTTCGCAACTGGATGCTTCCGCCTTGACCGCAAATGGCACGGTTTTAGGCACGCCAATTTATATGGCTCCAGAACAAGCTGCCGGACGTTTCGGTGCTGCATTACCCGCTTGCGACCAATACAGCCTGGGAACCGTCCTCTACGAATTACTCACCGGTCGCCCTCCCTTTTCGGGATCAAATTCCGTCGTCCTGTACCACAAACTCAATTCGTCACCTCCATCTCCAAGCAGCATAAGGTCTGAGATTCCTTCAGAGGTCGAAGCTATCTGTCTCAAAGCCATGGAACGTATCCCTGAAAAGCGATTTCCTGATTGCGAGGCAATGGCGGTCGCATTACGCAACTGGCTTGATGGGAAAACGCCCCCGAAATCGCGAAAGGTACTTCGGTCGCTACCGGTCGCGATCAGCATATTCGCTGTCCCTCTGATCTTGGTCGCTGCGGCGCTTCTTTATCAACTTGTGCGCAAGCCCGGAGATAGCGATAAGGTTGTGGCATCGACCTTGGGCGAACCGTTCCAACCAAAAGGGCTTGGGGCTCCCAAGACTCGGTTACCCACTGGTATGCAAGCCCCGGTCGCTAGCTCTGGCTCCAAGCAGCCTCCTACTCCTGCTAACGCTAAATTTCTAGACACTTCATTTTATCTTCCGCTTAACCCCAGTGTGCCGCGAAAGGTTGTTGAGTTCAACGAGATTCACGCAGTTCAAATCGATGAACTCGTCGCTTGGCTAAAGGGTCTCGGACCGAACTATTTTCCCAGCGTTATCGGTGAACACGTAACAGCACTGCCGAAACAATACCACGCCGTTGCCTATCGGCTTAACTTGCCGGTTCCCTATCGCGTCGATTTATCACGTTCCATAGGAGACGAAACGGAACTACTGAAGAACCTTGACCTAACTGGCTTTCGTTCCATCGCATACGCGGAACAGCTCTATCAAAGCGGACCTGATGGGGAGATACTGCGTTGTAGTATTCGGGATACTGATTATTTTTGGTACACAGGGGGCGATTACCCCAATTTTGAGGAACAACTGATCGATCTCAAATCGAGAGACTTTCGACCTATCATGATCGTGCCTAGGATGTCGCGTGAAAGAGGGGATAGAATGATAAATTCCATTTGCGCTCACCAAAAAACGAACTGGCAGGCCGCCCAGTTGTTAACGATCGAAACTCTGCGAGAGTTTGCTGAGTTGTCTCGGCAGGAGAAACGTTTTCTTTTTCAAGTCCGTGGAGAGCAAACCGAAGAAAAACAACTTCGCTTTTACGCGATTGCCCTCGATAACCCGGATAACCTTGAGTGGGATTATCAGTTCGACATGTCCGCGACAGAATATGAAGCCCAGTTGATTCGCCGTAAGGCTCTCGGTTTCCGTCCGACAACGGTAACGTCGTATGGTGATCCAGCAGCCCCCCAGTACGCAGCAGCTTGGATTCGTTACTTCGAGCCGACCGAATAGCGGCATATGTACCATTGTTATCAACAAGTCATCCTTAAGTGAATTCCCACATGGACCACCGGAATCTCGAATCTGTTTCCTTGTGGCTTGAGAGGTTTAAAGACGGTGACACTGCCGCCGTACAACCGCTCTGGAATGCCTACTTCACGAAGATGGTCACTCTGGCTCGCGCGAAATTAGGTACGACCCCGCGCGGTGTGCGCGACGAAGATGACGTCGCTAACTCGGCATTTTTCTCTTTCTGCGAAGGTGTCAAGGCAGGACGCTTTCCCAGGCTCGATAGCCGCGACGATCTCTGGGCCATTCTCTTTACTATCGTGGTATCGAAGGCGGCGCAGTACACACGCTCCGAAATGAGGCAAAAACGCGGCGGTGGTAAGATCATCCAGGCATCGGTCAATGCGGGAGATGAAACGAGGTGCGATTTGTTGGCTAACCTTCAGTCGGCTGAGCCAACCGCAGCGGACGCTGCCATGATGGTCGAGGACCTTAGGAAACTCCTACAAGAATTGGGTGATGGTAATCTTCAGCAAATAGCAATCTGGAAGATGGAAGGTTATACCAACCGAGAGATTGCGAACATGATTGGTAAATCCGAGCCAACCGTGGAGCGGAAATTAAAAATTATCCGTGAAACTTGGCTCAGAAAAGAACCAAAATCGCTCTGATCTGATGCAAGGGAACAGCCAACAACGTGCGTTCACTCTGCTCGCCTTAGTTGTGGTTCCAATTTCAAGCAAACCGACGCCGTCTAACTTTCCGCTAATTGTGTTATTCCAATTCACCTGCTTAGGAAAGTTGATTCCATGCTTACTGCTACCTGGATTCGCCCAGCCTCCTTAACCGATTCCCATCCCGAAACGCTAAATCATTGGGTCGTCGTAATGTTCACGGCATTCGGCATCATCTTTAGCATGGGACAGCTTCAAACGACGTATGGACAGGGAGCAGACGGTGGTAAATTCGATGGAGCGCTCTGGAGCTTCTCGATGATACCCAAAGACAAAAATCTTGAGAAACGAACTGGAATGTTTCGGATCAATGGTAATGATCTATATCAACGCTCCTCGATGGAGAAGCCAGGTTTTGATCGCAAAATGGGAATGAAAACTAGCGTCAAGGCCGTACGAAACAAGAAGGGCAAAATTGTGGGTCCTCAGACAACAACCCTTGAGTTCTTCGACCTGCAAAGCAATGGGCTAAAGTACACAGGTATGAAGGGTAAGGTTGTCTTGAAACAAAATAAACTTGGCGAATGGTCTGGACGATTCGTCGATGCTGAAGGTCTGCATTGGGAGTTCAAATGCTCGCGTAAGCAGGAGTGAGAAAAGGCTTGGGCTTACATTGGGTGTGTTTTATCTGGTGGACAGCGGAGTAGCAGCTTGGGCCAGAGGAGGTGCTCAAGCTGCGGGTAGTTCGGGCTCGCGGCACAAGTGGCGAGTGTTACGAATGACTTGTCCGAGTCCGTAGCTGTGATACAGATTTTCCGGAAAGTGGCAATCTCGGGAAACACCTTTCGCTCTTGGAAATGTAATCCAACACGCTACAGAACGTGTAAATAACTCCGGGCTATTCGAAGTTTCTTCCGAGCATTTGCCGAGTGCAACAAGGGTTCACCAAAATGAAGAGTTGTTGGCAAGGCGCGCAAATTTCGTGGTTATGTATGGATTGCTCTTTTTCCTTGGGAGCTCTCTATTCTCATCCGCACAGAGAACCTTGGTTTAACAAAACTTCAGAGCTGTAGAGCTGTTTTGGCCACATGACAGTGGCAACCGGACGACTTTTAAAATGTCTGAGTCTTTTGAAGAACGAACGTCATCGGAACAAGAAATTCTATACTTGCAAGCTGCTCCTATCCCTGAGCAAATCAGCCAGCTGGCGCTGCAGGACATTCTGGTAAAATGTGTTCGAGAACTCGGCGCTATTAGGTTGATTGATTCGTGTATTGGCGTTCCTGGGCATATCGCTTGGAATCCAAACGTAATCTTAGGGCGATTTAGAACAACAACCGGAATGGCATGGCCCCGTTTTCTCATTTTCTTGCTCAACCTTAAGCTTTACTCCATGTATTTAGACATCCATCGAACTATCAGTTCGCTTTGTCGTCGTTTTTGTTGGACTCCAAGCTAGAATCCGGCGCGAGTAGTTATCAAGAACCGCCTGTAAGAAGACGCGACTCCCATCAATCAGTCGGACAATCGTTGTGTCAACATGCCAATACTCATTCGTTTTTGTTGCTCGCAGTCCGACTCGCGGTTTGGGAGCATAAGAGCCACGCGCCTGGTCATCTGTCCTTCTTCCCAATGTGACTGCGTCGAGCGACGAAAGCGATCACAAAGGCCACAAGCGTTAAGACACAAAAACTTTGATGATTTCGAACGCGTCCTCGGGCCAGTAGGACGCAGGCCCTGACGAATGATCGTCTGACCGAGGATACCTAGTTAACAAATAGCCTTCAACCATTAAGCCCTAAACAGTTAGCAATCCGAAAATCCAGCAACTCTCATACAACACAAGCCTTACACCTCCCAGTTTTTCAATCTGCACTTGATGTTCTGTACGAACTTCATATGGGTTCGGCATACCGGTTTTTTCGTTTAGATTACCGAATCTTGTCACAACAATCGCCGTCACACAAACTTGGCGGAGGAAGAGACGGACTCTTCGGACATTTTAAACGAACTCCCCATTGCATACAGCACTTCCTACCGAACCCTATCGGTGGTCCGCTCGATCCAAAATCAATTGAGATTCCGCATTTGCGAGTTAGGCAACCAAATGATGTATTGCGATTGTTTCCCAATGGATCTCGCGAAAATTCCATGTCGTTCCATTGCTTAGTCTTAACTCGGTGGCACTCACAAACGCTCCGAGGAAAACTTGTGAATGGTCCGGTTTGACCATAGTCACCAATGGTCTTCGTCCAATCCAAGTTGTTTTCGCAACCACCAGTTCCATCAATTGCATAAGTTCCACTGTCCGTTTCAACAATTAGGCCACAATGTTGTCCAAGTCCCCAAAACGCAGAACCGCACCTTACAGCGATATTACACGTTGCGCAACCTGCAAAACTAACTTGTTGCCGGTTAACAATTCGGTTGCTCTCGGCCATTCTCATAGATCGCAATCAACTGATATGGATTGCTCAAGTCCTCATTGCTGAAGACGATGACGTGAGGGAGCCGCTCAATAGCTCGCTGTAGATTTGCAAGAGTTCGTTCGAATCGCGCGCGAAGCTTGTCGTCTGGAACATCATGTCCGCCTTGGCAAACCCGCATGGTGACCCTTCTGCTCGACTGGTCAGCGCTTTCGATGCGGATGAAGACGAGCACAACGACATACCCAAGCGCAGCGTAAGAAGCAAGCTGTTCTACTTTCTCGCCAACGGGATCGGATAGCACCGTTTCAAAGATGAAACTCTCTCGCTGGTTTACCAGTTCCCTACGGACCGACGTAGCCAATTCAGCTGCCTCATAGGGCAACAGACCTAAAGAAGCGGACAATTCATCGGCGTTGATAAACCGCAAGCCTGCATCGGCCAAGTGACTTTCATAGAAAGTTGACTTGCCAGCACCATTAGAGCCGGCCAATGCTACGATGATCGGCCGCTTATCAAGAAAGCTAAATGGCAGGCTCAACGTGGGACCTTGACCGCAATAAATTCACGCCCAACAAATCGGCCTATCGTTTCGCTGCCATTTGCTTCAATGCGGCATATCAGTTCCGGGTGGCCAGCGACAGGCTTGAAATGCGGATAGGGGCGTTTTTTCAAAACTGCTTCAAGACGTTTTCGGCCCTTGGCCGTCTCCACCTCCGCTAGCAGCTCCGATAACGGCCTCTCTCCTCCAGCCATCTGAAGTGATAACGCCCGATCGCCGCGCAGCAAAGGCTCGATCGATTTTCCAAGGCCGGCCCAGAATTCAATTTGACCAGCAATACTCCGCTGCGTGAACGGCACAACTGCTCGAGCATCGTCGACAAGCTCATCCGATAGTTTTACAGGTTGCCCCATGGAATTCACCCTCCAGTCCAATAGTAGCATTTTGCTACCCGCAAGTCCAGTTTGTACTGGTTGATTAAACGCTAATTTCTGCCCTACCGCGATGAAAGAATATTAGGAAAAATGCGCTTGAGAACTCGGCAAGCCGCTGCGTGGCTAGAGAGTGGATTGTCGAGAGTTGAAAGTAGAGGATCTTAGAGACTCGCCACGTCAACCCACGAGTCACCCATGAGCGTGCCAAAAAATAACTCGTTGCTAGTTAACAACTCTGCTCCGATGTCCAGTTCGACAAGAGGGACGGCCACTGGGCTGTATCGACGCGAAAAACTGAATAGCTCGTTTTTCCAGAAGTTTTTTTTACATTCCAAAGCGCGAGAGTCTCGGGTTTACTCGGGGAGAGTTTCGCACGGGGAGCTTTTAGTTATTTCTGCGTAAGAAAGGCCAAAAAGTTAACGCCGGATGACGAGCGATCGACGCCTGGCGTTTTTCCTTTCTGCCCATTGCGCTTGGCTTTTTTTCCGAGTCCGCGACTTTTGCCCCAAAGTATTCCTGTTCGGAATGAGAGATAGTGGGCAATGACCGAAACGCGAACCGTTCCCTTCACCCCCCAGATTTCTACTTGGAACTCCCAAGATCTCCGTTTCCAATGATGGGTTTTATGTGTACAGCGGTAGCAAATCCTAATGCCCAGAAAACTTCTCCAATTTGGGCCCGAGCACACGACTGATCCCGCACACTGTGAGCGGCCTGGTCGCAATGTTGACCGAGCAACATTTGAGATCATTCCAGAGAAATCCGAACCCCAGAACTGGCCCATCCAGAGTGGTCTACCGGATCGAGTCGATCCACGGGCCGTGAAAGTACTGCTAACTAGGTGAATAAGGAAAGCCGAGCATGCGTGCTCTCGGTTTTTTGCGGAAAAGGCCACGGTTTTCGAGGGCTAGCGGGGCGTTCGGTACGAATATTGCGTATTTGAACATTCGGGTTCTTTATCCGACTTCGTATCTTCTGTGGAGGGGCGTTCTATCGCCATGGACTATGAAGAAATTGATGGCCACGTTCCTGTTCGCCTTTTGTCTTTTTCTGCCTGTAACCGCACAGGATCCCCCTCAAGAGAGAACCGAATCTTCAGAGAAAGTGAAGCTTCAATGGAAGTTTGCCGAGGGGGAGACGACTTACTATACGCACGAGGAGGAGGCGACAATAAAGAGCTCCGTCGCTGGGAAGGTGGATGAAGCTGTCGAGCGATCGTTCTTTAAGTACAAATGGACGGTCGTGTTCGAAATTGATCCTCAGTTTTCAGGCATCGGTGTTTCTTTCGATCGAGTCCGACAGGAAATAGTAACTCGCGATCAGGCCATTACTTCCGATACTTACAGCCCTCGTTCGCCAATAAGCTTATCTCCATCGGAAAAAGCACTTCAGGAAGAGGTCTATAGGACTTTGCAGACACATTTCGTATTTCTTGCAACGCCAAGCGGCGGCGCGGCTTGGCCAGAACAATTCTTCACTAATAAGACAGTGCCAAATCAATTTAAGACTCCTAAAAAATCCGATTTCTTTTTGCCGGAAAAATTCACGACGGGGGACTCTATAAGCCTGCCCGATCAGAATGTGAAGCCCGGAGATGAGTGGACAACAGAGATAAGGAAAACGAGAAACTTCGCTGGTGGACTCGGTCACTATCGTGTGATCGGTCGTACGACTTGCCTAGGGCAAGATTGCTGGCAGATCGAAGGCACGACAACATATAAAGTGACTGCTTCTCAGTTGACTGAGGGCATCACCAAACTGAAATTAGGTCCAAGAAAGAGTATGCATTTTTTCGACGCTGAAATTGGCCGATTGGTGCTAAGTGAAGAAACGACGCCGGTAAGTGTGACGTATCGTGACGGACGAACCGTTGAAACGATCGTCCGGGTAAAGCGGCAACTTGCCCCGCCCACCACCGAAAGTGATATGAGCGAAGTCAGGCGTGATCTGGCTGACGGTACAACGGAAAAATTCGTATTTCGAGGAGGTATACCTGTCAACGCACAGAACGATTGGCTCAAGGTTATTCATTCGGGACTTATGTTAAAGGGTGAGCAAACGATCGATAATCAGGTTAATGTGTCATCCCTCGAGTGGTCTTTGGGGCTTGATCTTTCCGGTCGGAAAACTAAGTCGATTCGATTGTTTGATGTCACGCAAGACGCTGTCACACCAATTGATTACCACAGTCTCGAAATAGACTCGGAAAGCAATAAAGCATTTCTTTTGTGGGGTGCTTCGGATATCAGTGCGACCCAGCCCGAATGGTTCCATAACGATGTCGCTTCTGAAAGAATCATCAAAGTCGTGGTTGAAAATGAAGCGGGCGAGATCAAAACGCTTTATCAACTAATTTTGGTTCAGACAGCATCGCTGCGTTCGTCCGACGGAGTTGTTCTACCAAAGTAATCTTCGGAGAAACTGGGCACGATGATTTGAGCGAAGAGGTGAAATCAATTCCTTTAGTTTTTGTTCACGCCAGCCACTGGCGTCCATTACGCTTGTGGTGCACAGGGGGTTGTTTACACGCTACGAAAGCTGCCCGTTGACCAACCCGCCTACTGAAGATATCAATTGAATTCGATGGTAAAGTTATCCGAAACGACAAAGGCTTACCTTGATGGTATTTGCTTTGCGTCCAATTTCTTCTGGACTGAAGGTGGCATGAGTTATGAAGTGCTAACTTCAACAGAGCACGTTGATTACAAGCCGATGGATCGAGAGAAGATTCGCTCTGGAAATGCACTAGATTTTTACACTGAACTTCATAAATAGCTTGCCAAACTGAGTTGGTTCTTGCAAGGAGCTTCGGGGCATAACACCGATTTGCAGCCTCGCTATTTGCCACTCTCTACAGTCTGCGAAGGCATTCTGAGTCGAGTTAACACAGACATCCAAGCAAAGTGTTCACGGCGGAATTCGAGGAGCATCCGCATGGCATGGACATTCGCATTCTCTTCGCAGACGAGAATGATCAAGTTTTGTGTTTGCTTAAGATGGATTGGAGAATAGACTAACGATCCTCAAAGGGTCGAGCACTATTTGTATTGAGCGCTCGCCGGTTCGTGCGGAGTGAATCTGAAGGTTTAAAGAATTCTTTGCTTATATGCCTCTTGCTGCGCTTAGGAAGTGTGTTACTTCTCATTCACTGTCGCGAAGAACGCAATTAAAGAAACACCCGCGAGCCAGAAACGCGACCCGCGGGTGCTCAATTTTCAAGCAAACCGCAGTTGGTCCGTAGTCCAATCTGCGTTTATAGTTCGATCGCTTCAACTTCAGCGACGAATCGCTGCTGGTTGTCAGCGAGGAACGCACTTATCACGTTAAACACCGAGTCACTGAAGCCACCGATGTTCATAATGTCAGTTCGTTCACAAGCCTGAACCGTCTGGTACGGTTGCAAATCAATGTTCACCAGCTTCGGGCTAGTTTCCTTACCTACCAGCTTGCGCTGGTTGGCAACGAAGGCTTCCCAAGCTGTCATCACACCGGTCGAACCGTGCCGTCCTGTTCCGACCCAGCTCTCGTTATCGCTAACGAGAACAATGCCGGCGAACTTGCGCTTCGCATGCTTCTGGTTGGCAGCTACCAGCGG
>JBIKMB010000227.1:0-9349 GCA_044359485.1 Pirellulaceae bacterium
TTGCGCCCATTGCCGAAGATTCTCGACTGCAGCCACCCGTAGGTGTCTGGGCAGTGTCTCAGTCCCAGTGAGGCGGGTCATGCTCTCACACCCGCTACCCATCATCGCCTTGGTAGGCCATTACCCTACCAACTAGCTAATAGGACGTGGGCTCATCCCTAGACGGAATCACACCTTTGGTCCATAGACATTATCTGGTATTACCAGCAGTTTCCCGCTGCTATCCCAGGTCTAAGGGCAGATTCCCACGTATTACTCTCCCTTCCGCCGCTTTCCGTGTATTGCTACACATCGCGCTCGACTTGCATGCCTAATCCATGCCGCCAACGTTCATTCTGAGCCAGGATCAAACCCTTCAATTGTGTATGCTTACCTTAAACGCTGCTCTTGCGAACCTCGCTCAAGGCTTACTAATAAAATTGAGAGCCTGTAGCTCGTTAGTGCCGGTGGTCTTCCGGCACCCAATTGTGAAATCAAAAAACATCACAACCTTAACTCAAGTTCGAAGTAACTTTCGTCACTTCATTTTGAGGGCTAACCAACCAAATTGTCAAAGATCAAAACTTGTCGACTCCTCAGCAACTCCGAATCGAATCTCTTCGGTTCATCGTCTGCTTCTTAGTCTCTTCTTCACTCCCCTTTAACTTATCAGCTTCAGAGATTCTTGCAACACTAAATTGCAATCATTTTCTTTTGCTGACCTTTGTTGAAGGGTCTAGTATGTTAGCAGCATTCGTCTCAGTGTCAATCACACTTTCAGTTTTTTCTGCTAACTTTTTGCAATCGCTTGCAAAATCTTGATCACTACCTCGTCATCACGTTATGCGTCACGGTTGCGAAACCGTGCGTCGAATCAACGACGACCTGACTCGGATCCTTTTTCTTTTTAGAAGCAGGTGCGACCAAGGAGCCAAGAATGTATCGACCACCCGGCGACCTAACAAGAGCCTTAGCGCGAAAATTGCGATGTTTTTTTTAAATGCCGTAAGTCTCGCAATTACAAGCTTTTAGGGAAAAAAGTTGGATTTTTTCCTGGATGATAAAGGCAGAACGATAGCCCTTGATTGATAAAACCGGCAATTTGGCCCTAGCTCCGTCACCAAGTTCGGTAAGCAGTTCTGGCCTGCGACCGTCGCTGCACAGCGATCAGGAGATCTGTGAGTTTGCCAGGTTCCCCGCCTCATCCAAGAGCATGGAAAGCTGGGACCAAAGCAGTCGCAACGTCAAAGCGGTGATGCCCAGTTGGCGAAGAATACTCCCTGCCGGGGAAATGGCGTTATTGACTCCAATGGAGGTCCAGCCTTGTCGCGAAACCAAGTAATTCGCGACCGCAACACAGCCCACAAGCGGCTGGGTTTCCAAGTCGCACAAATGGTAGCGATGATGGTATCTTGCCGTCGCAGTGACCCAGTAAGGTGCATCGAAGCTACGCAAGAATTCATAGCCCACATCGGCATGTGATAAAGGAAAGAAACCTGCCTCCTGCTCCGGCGCCATCGCGCCGTCTTTGGCCATAACAAGCCACTGCTGCCAACGCGATTCCTCTGCAGATTCAATTCGCAGCCAGCCGACATCGTGACAAAGCCCGGCGGAAAAGGCGTCTAGCGGACTGCAAGCTTCTGTGATGCGGGCAATCGTTTCCGCAATATGGGCAGTCGCCACACAATGACGCCACAAAAAGTGACGGCTATATGCCTCAACGCTTCTCTCTTCCTGAAAAAGTTGCGAAAAGCCCGCCGTTAGCGCGAGCATACAACACTGTGAAGGCTCTACGAATTTCTGCAACTGGTCAATCGTGCGATATTTAGTTTGGTTCCCCAGGAAACCGCTGTTGGACGCTTTGAGAATATTCGCCTCAAAGATAGGTTCCTCCGCAGACCACTGAACCCATTGCCCAAGTTCCGGTTGGTCAAGCGCCTGCAGTACGCGGCGAAAGTGGTCGGTCGAAGTCTGCGGTTTATCGACACGAACGTAGTTCGGTTCACCGGAGGAGGTGGATGTGGAAGGTGAGTTGGCCTTATTGGCGGTCGTGGTGGGCGCGAAATTCATGGGTGTGAAGTCAAAGTTGCTGCACGTTTTTGGGTCAAGTCGTAGATCAAGCTGCTACCGCTTTGGGGGTAATTCACCGCGAACAGTGAACAACCCATGCGGCGTCGATTTATGAGATTGTAGCTCTCAAAAATGGGGCATCGCGAAAAGTCAACTTATTTGTTAATTATTTTCTTAGCTGAATATTTTGTGCAAACAACCTAAATCTTGGACGCGTTCCAATTCCTAACCTATGGTTATCCGAGATCATTATGTTCACACCTTAAATCCTGCAGCATTCGAAGTTCGGTTGTGCCGCAAAAAGCGGTTACACGAGCTAATGTAGCACCTTTAGTGGTTGATTATCGGTCGCTCACAAAGGACAAGATTGTGCGCAGGAATATCGGTGTGTTGAAAAAAATGGAAGAGCTTTCCAGATAAGATGAGACTGCCAGATACGAGGCGAATTAGGAATTGTTGTAATGCCGGCTACCAATAAAGACGTCAACGCAGATCAAAAGCTTCAGGAGATTCTTAACCGAATCAAGGGGCGTGGCGCTGTCGATGTAGCCAAGGTGTCCGCAGCAACCGGCGACACAACTGGCACTCCAGTTGCCCCGGCCGAAGCCCGGCCAGCCAAACCGTCTTTGGCCTCGCAGACGACGGTCTTGAACCCTGCGGCCACTCAGTCCGCTGCCAAGTCGGCTCCAGCACCGCGCAATTCCGAATTGCCCATTCCCCCAGGCTCTATTCTTGAGGGGATTCTCAAGCAAAACTTGGTCAAGCCCGCGGTGGATGAGTCCAGTTCGCAAAACGCGCAGGCTATTCCAATTCCGGAAATTCCGTCGGCGGCTACTACGGCTAATCCGAACGCAGTTTCATCTGCTGCAGCTTCATCTGCTGCAGCGGCACTGACCATCGCAAGCTCCAAGCAACGCTTTTTTTTGACTTCCAACACCGAAGAACCCTTCATTCCCAGGGAGCCCGAGAATCTGCAGGATACAGGGCTGACCGAAACCCTGATCGAAGAGCTCATACTCCGCTATTTGCTTGCTCGTGGTGAAGCTTCCGGCAAACTGATTTCCGATCAAATCAAACTCCCCTTCCGAGTGCTTGACCCAATCTTGTCGCGACTCAAAAACGAGCAGTTGACCACCTATCGCGGCGCGACATCGATCAACGATTATATTCACTTGATTACCGATGCCGGACGGGAGAGAGCCCGGTCTTATGTGCACAAAACAACCTATTATGGAGCAGCGCCGGTCTCGCTTAAGGAGTACATCGATTCGGTCAAGCATCAAAGCATCGAAGATCAAAGACCGACCGAAGAAGACCTTCGTCGAGCATTCAGCGATTTATTGATTGGTCCCAATTTGCTCGAACGACTTGGGCCTGCGATCAATAGCGGGAGAGGCATGTTTCTGTTCGGATACCCGGGAAATGGAAAAACGAGTATCGCCGAACGTGTGACCTCTGCCTTTGGAAAATACATTTGGATTCCAAGAGCCTTGGTGATTGACGGTGAAATCATTCGTCTATTCGATCCAATGTTGCATGTATCGGAGCCACCAAGCCAACCCCATGGCTGGCTCAATACCTCGCAGATCGATCAGCGTTGGTTGCGGATTCGGCGTCCCACCGTTGTCTCCGGTGGCGAACTTACCATGTCGATGCTTGAAATTACACGAAACTCGGAATCAAAAATCAATGAAGCCCCCTTGCAGATGAAAAGCAATTGTGGCGTTCTGCTGATCGATGACTTTGGCCGGCAGAGAATGAGCGTTGATGAATTGCTCAATCGCTGGATCGTGCCGTTGGAAAAGCGTTACGATTATTTGAATATGGTCAGCGGTAAGAAAACTCAGGTACCCTTCGATCAGTTGGTTATTTTTTCAACCAATTTGGAGCCTAGAGATTTGGTGGACGAAGCGTTTTTGCGACGCATCCCCTATAAAATCGAAGTCTCCAACCCGTCCGAGGAATCGTTCCGTAAGCTGTTCGAAATTATGTGCCAGAAGTTTTCGATTCCCTATCGCTCCGCGGTCATCGATTACTTGATCCAGAAGCACTACAAAGAAGCTAATCGCCCCTTCCGAAATTGCCATCCGCGCGATTTGCTTTTGCAGGTCCGCAACTACTGTCTCTATAAGACCAAGCCTTTTGATCTCTTGCCTGAGTACTTTGATTACGCCGCGAATAATTATTTTTCAGTCTTATAATAAACACTCGTCTCGTGAGTCGACGCCCGATGTTCTAATGCTGGCGTGAGGCATCAGGCTTTGCAGCGGATTTCCATTGCCGCGCACATTTCAATAGCTTTGCCGATCTCGATTCAACGCAGCGGTGCAATAAGATTTTCAAAGTCCAATCGCAGTTGTGGGTCAGGTTTTTCTGCGCCCAATTCCTTGTACAGCAAGCTCGGCTGGATGTCTCGACTGTTCTGGTACTTGTCGCTGGAGTACTCCAGAATTTCACCGCACACCTGATGGTAAAAAATTTGGCAGATTTGAACGCGGGGATAGATGCGGATGGGTTGGACGGCAAACATTTCTAGTGTCCAGTACCCGCGAAAGCCAATATCTCCGAATCCCGCAGTAACATGGACAAACAAGCCGAGCCTCCCGATCGATGATCGGCCTTCGATCTGTGGCACCAAATTGTGCGTTTCGGTGTATTCGCAGGTCCGGGCAAGATAAAGCTGGTTCGGGCTTAAAACCAAGCCCTCAGCCGGTATTTGCAAACGCCGAAATCGATTGGGCTGTTTGAGATCCAGTACCACTTCCTCATAAACCAACAGTTCGTTGTGCAGTGTGAGGTTGTAGCTATTGGGATTCAGCTGGTTTGGCTCAAAGGGGTCGATACTGATATCGTTGCCCAGTCGACGTCGAATCTCTTCACCTGTCAGGATCATAAGCAGGACCTATCGTGAAAGTAAGATAAGCTTCAAGAGCGTCTACCGCGGGCAGCCTACCACAAAGTGTCCAGTGGAAAGCGGCGTTGTCAAGTTGAATCTAGATCCATTGCAGTTTGCCTTGTCCTATACTTCTAGGTGAAGATCCGCATTTCCGCTTCCTATGTAGGAGACCGTTCATGGCCAGCCAGTGGGATGGACCGGCTCGTTTGCCCGCAGATTTTTCCGGAACGGTGCGATTGTTTCCGCTTCCGAATCTAGTGCTGTTTCCACACGTGGTTCAGCCGCTACATATTTTCGAGCCCCGGTACTGTGAGATGTTACTGGAAGCTTTGAGTGCTGATCGTTTGATCACAATGGCGACGTTAAAGCCCGGTTGGGAGCTGAATCATTTCGGTACCCCTCCGATTTCAGAAATCGTATGCGTCGGGCAAGTTATCTCACATGCCCCCACCGAAGAGGATCGGCACAATATTTTGCTTCTCGGGCTGTCTAGGGCACGAATCGTCGAAGAACTCGACATGCAACGACCTTTCCGTATGGCAACCGTTGAATTGATCGACGATCTCTATCCGACCTCCGGGGCCTCGGAACGGATGAAACTCCAGCAAAGCCTTCTGGAAGTGTATCGAACCTTCATCCCCGAAGGAACGCTCGCTCAAGAGAGTTTCCAGCAGATGCTCACCAGCCAAATGTCGCTCGGGATGCTGACGGATCTGATCGGGTTCACGATGCCAATACCTTTCCCTATTAAAGAACAGCTTTTGGGAATGGCAAACGTGGACGCTCGGGCCCGAATTCTGCTGCACTGCTTGGGACAGATGGTTGAAGTAAAACTAGGAAAAGAAACCACCCAACCCTGGAATTTCCCCCCTAAATTTTCGTTGAACTAGCCCTCCCGGCCATCGTCGAGAAACTCGAGCGATTCGGGGGGCGATTGCCCCGCTGGGCCTTGAATTCGGTTACAATCGTGGGTGGGAGTTGTTCTTGATCAAGCTGGCAGGAGCCACATTGTCTCCATCAAGAGCAGCGACGAATTACAGGGTGACAACGCGCTATGGAAATCGATCGACAGCGAATTCAAGCCGATTTGCGTGGTTTGATCGAAGGGGAGGTTTATTGCGATGATCTGATGGCCCAGTTATACGCCACAGACGCCAGCGTTTATGAGATTTCTCCTTTAGGCGTTGTCCGGCCCCGCGGGGTCGAAGACGTGGTTCGGTGCGTTCAGTATGCTGTTGAACATGGTCTGGCACTTTATCCGCGAGGGGCCGGCTCGGGGCTAGCGGGCGAATCGCTGGGACGGGGACTGATCCTCGATTTTTCCCGCTTTATGCGACGAATCCTCAGCACCGATTATCCGCACGTCACCGTCCAACCAGGAGTCATTTTGGCGGAACTGAATCGTACCGTGGGGCAAGCGGGCTATCTGTTTGGCCCAGACCCCGCGACTCGAAGCGTTTCCACCATCGGTAGTGCCTTGTCGGTCGATTCTTCGGGAAGTCACTTTCCGAAGTATGGATCGGCTGGGGACAAACTGGTTTCTTTGCAAGTCGTGCTAGCCAGCGGCGAAGTGGTGCGTCTGGAAAAATCGCATCGCGTCAACGAAAGCGAAAACGAATCTCGCCCCCCACTTTCTGATCTCGAACTCTTGCCCGATTCCAGTTCCAGTCGCGATCCTGCTCGCGCCGAAACGGAAAGCTCGACCAACACCGTTTCGAGACTTGCCAAAAACGTTTATCAGTTGCTCGACTCGCATCGGGAACTGATCGATCAACCACCTTGGGGCAACGTAGCCCGTGGCGCGGGATATCGATTAGAACGCGCGTTGGGTAGCGGATCGATCGATCTGACCCGACTGGTTTCAGGCGCCGAAGGGACGCTTGCCATCATCACCGAGGCCACGATTCTTCTAGATTTGATCCCGTCGGTACGCGGCGTTGCGATGCTTTTCTTTGATCGTATGGAAGGTGCGACACGGGCTGCTCTGGAAGCGGGGGCCGATGGAGTCTCGGCTTGCGACCTTTTGGATAGGCGATTATTGGAAATCGCTCGCGAAACCTATTCGGGTTTTGAAAAAATCCTACCCCGCGGCGCCGAAGCGATGCTCCTGGTTGAGCATCAGGGGGATGATATCGCAGAAATTCGCGCCAAACTTTCCGCCCTGGTCGATCGCATTCAAAAACGGGGAAAATGGTTTCATTCGTGGCGAATGACCGCAGATCGAAGTGAGCGCGATCTCTACTGGCGCATTTGCCGACGCGTTATTCCTAGGCTCTATCGCTTGAAGGGATCAACTCGTCCGGTCCCCTTTATCGAAGATGTTGCGATCCCTCCCACAAAAATCCCCGAGTTTATCTTCGAAGCTCAAAACGTTTTTAAGGCCGAGCGAGTTACGGCAACGGTGTTTGGGCACGTCGCGCACGGACAATTGCACATTCGCCCTTTCCTGGATCTGTCGGATCCAAATCAAGTTAGCAAGATGGAGCGTTTAGCAGAAAATCTTTATGAAAAAGTTTGGGAATGCGGCGGCACGATCAGCGGTGAACATGCCATTGGCCTGAGCAGAAATTGGTTCTCCGAGCGACAGTTCGGACCAAGGCTCGAACTATGCCGCAACGTCAAACGCCTTTTTGATCCGGGGGGAATTCTAAATCCAGGTAAATTTCCCAGCGATCACCCGCAGCGAATCGCCGAAAATTTGAGACCTCTAGCCTCTGTGCCCGTTCAGGCGGGAGCCAATGTGGTTCTTGGACCGGATAGTATTGCCCCGTATCAAAATGTAACCAGCGATGAAGAAGAACGAGAACGATTGGCGGGAGGGACTGCAAACCTATCCAACCCAGTGACCTTGCCGATCGTCGATAAAGCAGATCTCGACAAAAATGAAACCTCACCACGCGGCTTAGGACTGAGCGATCGACCTCCACTTCCGTTGCTGCTGAATTGGTCTTCCGAACAAGAACTCGGCGTCGCAGCTCGGACATGCAACGGTTGCGGAAGATGTCGCACGACATCCTCCAGCGAACGAATGTGCCCGATGTTCCGAGTGAGCTACAGCGAAGAAGCCTCCCCAAGAGCCAAAGCGAATTTGATGAGAGCCGTATTTGCCGGCCGAGTGCCGCATCAACAATGGGAAGCCGATGGTTTCAAAAAACTCGCCGATCTCTGTTTCCATTGTCATCAGTGCCGGGTCGAGTGTCCGGCATCGGTGGATATTCCAAAGATGATGACCGAAGCTAAGTCGCAGTATGTCGCCACCAATGGCCTCAGCGCGGTGGACCGCTGGATGACCCGCCTTGATTGGTTCGCCAAACATGCCATGCGACTCCCCAGTGTTTTCAATTGGTGCTTAGGCAATCGAAGAATTCGCTGGTTTCTTGAAAAAACGACCGGCTTGGCCCAGGGACGAAAACTCCCCGCCTTGGCATCCAAAACGTTTATGCGCTGGGCCATCCGCCAAAAATTGCATCGCCCTTCCAAAAGCAAACGTCGCAAGGTGCTCTATTTCGTAGACCACTACGCGAATTGGCATAATCCACTCGTGGGACGCGCATTGGTCGAAGTTCTCAAACATCATGGCATCGAAGTCTACGTACCCACCGAACAATCGGTTTCTCATATCGCGAAAATTGCCGCCGGCGATGTGCAGACGGCTCGTCGACTTCTCAAGCCAACCGTGCGCATGCTGGCCGAATCCATTCGCCAAGGATACGAAATAGTCGCGACCGAACCGGCAGCCGCTCTATGCTTGAAACACGAGTATCGCCATCTCTGGGACGATGAAGATACGCAATTGATTTCCCAGCACAGTCATGAAGCTTGCACCTACCTGCTCAATCTGCATCATGCAAATGAACTGGAACTTGATTTTCGTCCGCTGCCATTATCGATTGTCTATCACCAGCCCTGCCATGTACGCGCTCTCGATCCGGAAAATTCGGGGAAGAAACTCTTGGAACTTATCCCAGGTGTTACCGTCCAAGACGCCGCTGCCGGTTGCAGTGGAATGGCTGGAATCTATGGACTTAAAAAAGAAAATTATCGAACAAGTTTGCGTATCGGTTGGAATCTAATCTCTACGATGCAACAAACAACTGCCCAAATCGGAGCCACCGAATGCTCCAGTTGCAAATTGCAAATGGAACAAGCCGTCTCTGCACCCACTATCCACCCCATCGCCATTCTGGCTCACGCCTATGGCCGCGTCCCAGAAGTGGCTAAATGGATTCAATGCAAACAAGATGGATTGCTAGTGCAGTAGTTCGGTTCAACAGCAGGTGACCTCCAACAATTGGAACGCGTCAACAATTTAGACGTGTCAAACACTAAAAGTATAATGGCATCCCATGGGAACCTTTCGTATTATGCTATTTGCCGGTTTGCGAGATGAAGTTGGCGCGGACT
>JBIKMB010000432.1:0-2609 GCA_044359485.1 Pirellulaceae bacterium
TTTTCGGTCGTTTCACGTTGCCATCTTTCCAGTTGCTCAAAGTGAGCGCTGCTCTGCTGCTGAGACTGTTCGATGTTGGTCAGGCGAGAGTCGGTTTGTTCCTGAGATTTTGCAAGATGCGCGAGTACTTGATCCGCTCGCTGGAGATTCTCGACACCGTTCTCGACTTTCGCGCGAAAGTACTGAAAGTCTTTCGAAAGGTCGGCCAGCTTTGTATCAAATTTCAATTCTCGAGACGAGTTTTGGCGTTCGATGTCCGAGGTTAAATTTCGGATTTGAATACTAAAATCTTGGGCGATCGTCTCGCGCAAGTGTTCCGTTTCGGTTCGCAACGATTCGCATTTTTGCGAGAAATCATTTTTCTGCTCAGCCGATGTTTGCGAAATTTTTTCGTCGATCGCGCTAAGTCTCGTGAGCAATTGGTCGACGCGTACTTCCAATTTGGAGACCTGAATCGCATCGATGGTTGCCGACGCTTGCGAAGCAGATGTTTCATGCGGGTTGCAGACATGCGCCGAATCAAGGGCCGGCGTAGCATCGGGAACCTTTGCCACCGACTTCGAAGAACCGTTCGATACCGAAAGCGATTCAATCAGGAATTGATAACCAAGCAACTCAAAGCGATCGCCTGCTCGAATGCTGCTTTCCTGCACCGTTTGGCCATTGAGACGCAAACCGGGCCCGAACGACTTGATGATGCAGTTTGTCGAACCGAGGACCAATAGCGCGTGAAATGAACTGACCTTATGATCGTCCAGCCAAATCGTCGCCTGCCGATCAGATCCGATGGTGCTTTTCGTGTTCTGCAAACGCCAACGTCGCACGACCTCACCCGTGGAGTTAACCAAACTGATGACCCCCAAACAGTTGGTGTTAACTCCTAGGCTAAATGCTGGAGAAGCCGCCAGTGGTAGGGCTGTCAGGCTGGGTGCATTGATGTCATTTGGCATGGACTGGCCGTTCTCGATAGTAGTCAGGTTTCTTGGTATCGGCGCAGAAGTCTTTTCGGGACTGCTCAACAAGACTTCCGCAACATCTCCTATCGTCTTTTTAGGACAACATCGGTTTACAGACTGCAGCTAAAACAGAGGAAGCTGCTTAGATTGGTAGGTTCGTAAGCGATTGTGACGATTTTGTGGATCGACGTTCGTTTCCGCTGGAAAAGTAATCGCAATCCAGCGGGTTTGGGAGCTTTTTTGGAAAAAAGGGTGGTTTGGGGTGTTTGCCACCAATGGAATGCATGGGCCACAGTTCGGGGGGTATAAATACCAGGTGTCGAATGGATAGCTGGTCCAGGAGGGAAAGCCTATCCCAATTAGAACCACTAAAATTAGGGAAAAATTGATAGGTCGGAAGTTTGGCAAACTACTTCGGGTCGGTGTGCGTACTATAGTTGCGTGCCGAAACGATAGGTTTCCAAGCGGGACAATCCCAGTGAAGGTTGCAAAGGGTTGTAGACAACCGGGAATTTAGCGGCGTTAAGGCAGTGGCCCAAAGAAGAACTGGTAGAAGCCCCAAACCGTTGGTTTTCTGCGAAATCGCTTTTCGGTAACGCGATGGAGTGGAAAGAGGACGTGTCCGTTGGGGTGGGAACCTCAACCGAAGAAAAGGGTGGCAACTATGGCCCGAAAAGAAGCACTGAACAAACTCAAGCAGGTTTTGATTGGCCGACGCGAAGCCTTGCGGGCAGCGCTCATGGGTGACCTGAGCTTGCTGAACGAGTTGAAAAATGAAGCCTACAGCGATGTATTTGATGCCGCTTTGGATAATGCCAACGACGAGATCAGCACTCAGTTGGTCGAGGTCGAAGCTCGGGAGTTATCGCAGATCGATCAAGCTTTAGAGCGGATGAAGGTGGGTCAGTACGGCACTTGCGAGGCTTGTGAAAAACCAATACCTCTCAGTCGCCTGCAGGCATTGCCATTTGTGACGATGTGCATCGAGTGCCAGCGTGAAAGTGAAAAACGGCATTCGAATTCATGGGATCGATTTGGTCGTTCCCAGAGCCATGCGTCTTCTGATTGATTCAAACGACATTGGTTCTCGGTCGAGCTTCCGCATGCTGGCGTGAAGGGCGACATCCGCAAATGTCGGCAGCCATAAACACTGGGCGTTGCACAACCCGAACAATCGTTGTGCGACGCCTTTTTTGTTGGTCGGATCGATCCGCTCTTCCGCTTTTTCTGCATGCGATTCAGCCGCGGTCCGATGCAAGGGAAGACACCAAGTCATGGAGGACTATTGGCAGGCACCTGCAAACCAATCTCTGAGCAGTGTGTGAGACACGGATGGATTCGTGGATTTAGAAGTTCGCCACGCGTCCTGTGAAGGAGTTTTGATAATGCAAGTGAAGGGTGCTCCAGTCGTAGTCATTTTCTTGGTGGCTATTTTTTTGATCGCTTCGAGTCCCCTTTCGGCACAGGGGCTTTCGGATGGTTCCCGATTCATCTCCAACCCCGCTCTGGTGTTGGAAGGTTCTGACAGCACACCTCAAGAAGATCGCGAAGCCGAGTATCGTTCGATCAATGCTGAGGTCGATCTGCTGCAGCGTCAGTTCAGTTTGTTGAAGCGGGTGGTTCGATTCGCTTCACCGAGCATTGTGCACATCG
>JBIKMB010000228.1:0-9334 GCA_044359485.1 Pirellulaceae bacterium
GTCACGGTGCAGGAAGAACAAAAATACAATATCCTAGTTCCTGTTGAAGACAAAGTAAAAGATGGTATCAAAGCCCAAGAGTATGTTGTGGAAGAAAGATCGCGTGTCGTTGTTAAAACGGAAATGAAAACAGAAGAGCGGACAAAACAGATCAATGAAATCAAATACGCTAACGAAAAAGTGTCGCAGAAAGTTCTTCAATTCGATCGCGACCAAGCGTTTACCCCATATGTAGCTACGGAACTGGGGACTTTTTTATTTAATAGAAGTGGTGCCTACGATGGAAGCCTGCAGGAAATGTCGGATGATCCGATTGTGGGAAAGCTAAACCGTTTCGCGCCGAGTAGTTTAACGGCTTTCAAACCAAATCAAATCCAATTGTTCACGGATCTGAATGCGATTGCTTTAAGGTATCCCGGAGAGTTTCAGATTTTTCGCCTTCCATCTAGTGCGAAATTGCGAGGTAGTTGGCCTGTAATACCCTGGGCAAGTTTTCAGGCAAGTCCATTCGAAGAGACGCATGCACAGCCTAAGTTTGACGCGACCATTAATCTAAATTGCGATGCTATCGCAATTCCAATGTCTGTAAATACGATTCACCTCTATCGTCTATCAGCCTCACTCCCCGCATTACCTGCTCCTTTTTATCCAGAAACAGGGGAAATTCATTTTCGTGCGCGGTCGGACGATCTGAATGATAATTGGCTCGTAACTGTTAACTCCGCTCAAAACAATAGGCTATCGCTAACGAAAATAAGTTCTAGTCAAGATCGTGAGACGTTTTCGATTCAACTAGGAGAGGATATCAAAACTATTGGTGAAGTCTTCATTTGCTCAAATAGTCAGCGACTAGTGCTCAGTGACTATGTTCCGCCTAAGAGACCGGGATTTTGTATCGATGGCTGTGGCACTCTGGTTGTACCAAATCAGATAATTTTGGATGCAAATGGATCACCTCAAAGAGTCGAGCGTCTAGCTGATGTGCTCGACTCTAAAGAGGCTTTAGAGTCATCGGAAATTTCGTCCAAAAATGGCAATACTCAGAAGGATACGTCAAGCTCTGAAAGGTCTCTATTGGTGCCAGATGATGCGTTGCCGTCCCAACCAACTGCGTTGGCGGACGGAAAATCTATTTCTGAACTTTACGAATATTATCCTATGGGGAATTTTTGGGTGATATCTTTTCCAGAAGGAAAAGCGATATCAAGCAAAATGCCTGGAATTATCGCCGCTACGACAGAGAAAGATCCACTCGTACTCGTCCGAAATTTCAATCGACTTTATTTCTATGATGTTGACAAACTTGCTTGGCTTAGAGAGCCAATTCAGTTTGGGGCAGAAGTCACCGCTTGTACGTATTCGCGAGATGGAAAAATGTTCGCAGTCGGGACAAAGAATGGCGAGGCTATCTGGTTTGAAAGAAACTCTTTTTCGGAGGTCGGGAGATTTCAGTTAGATGACGAAATTGTTGAACTTGAATTTAGCCCTTCGAATACCTGCTTGGCGATCCAGACTAGTACTTATCTTCCTCTACCAAAAGATTTGGAGTCCAATCGCTTTACCTTACTCAATATTGTGAACTCAAAAGCTGTTTACAGTTCTCAAACCGGGATTCAGTTTCGAGGGTTCTCGGAGGATTCAGGCAAAGTACTCGTACAAAATCAAATGGTTGGTTCAGAATCATTTGCATTTTTAGACTTGAAGTCGCCCGCGGAGCCAATGTCTTATATATTCCCACCACTTGCGAAAGCTGGATTAAAAGTTTCGTTTGTCAATTCTGATTTAGTAGCAGTAACCGAAGGTCGAGAAACATGGCTTTATTCTTGTCATTGGTGTGCACCTGTCAGTCCACGCTTTATACATCCAGATATGGATCAAGATCCAATTTATATCCCAGAAATTATCGCAATCGATCAGGGTGAGCATATCGCCCTAACATTTGAGGCAGACCCAACTATGCGAGTTTGGCAGGTTGAATTGCCAATTAGGGATTTTGGTAAAACAAAGTTTGACTTCCGGGAAAATGATCTCTCTGTTTTGTCGTCCTTTGTATTGGTGGGCAAGAATGCGAAATCGGTTGCGGATCGTCGAGCGGATGCGACTCTACAATTTGAGAACTCGAAAGAAGGTTCGAAATGGCTTCAACTCGTTTCTTGGTTGAGTAGTCGACACGCAGATCGATCACTCTGGCCAGATTCCTGGAGTACCAAGTCCATAGGGATCTTGTCGAGTAATTCTCGAACGCGGATTGTTTCGCCTCCTTCCGATGCAATTTTAGGGCCAGCGACGGGGGAAGATCCCAGTCAATCACCCCTAATAGAGACTCGGCAATAACTCGTAGTCCGCAGCATGCTCTTATACGAACATGCACTGGCTCCATCGCACCGTATCCGCCATCCGAGTGGCTAAACGCAATTCTGATATCGCAATAGAATGATAAGATAAAGAATCAGTTGGAATCAGATCAACTCGGTAGCGAATACCGATTTACACAACAAACCATTCAAATGATGGAAGTATTTCAAATGCTTCACGATCGTCTTCCTATTCAGGAAGATTGTGATTTGCGGAACGGTGTGCGGTGTATACGATAAGGTAGAGTTGGCTTAAAAATCGTAAATCAGGGCGCTAGTGTTATTTAGTAAGCGGGTTGTAGCAAAGGTTGGTTTAAGACAAATGGAAATTGTTAGCGGTATATCTCCCGATAAACCTTGGATCGCTGTTTGTTCCTGTGGCGCAAGAACTCCGATATGTCAAACACAGGCTGGTGAACGCATCGAATGCCGTTGTGGTCTTCCTATGGATATTCCGTCGCTTGGCACTCTTCGCACGATAGCGGGATTGAATCGTTACGAATCGGGGATCATCGATACTATCAATCGAATGATCGACGATGGACAACTTCCAACAGAAGATAAATGTATTTTCTCGGGGAAGCCAACGACCGATATCTTGCTGTTATACTTTCAGTGTGAAACGGTCACACGTAAGGGGCTCAACTCTGCTGAGACGCTATCATCCCGCATTGGCTCAGGCATTCTATTCGCATTGACTAAAGTGGGCGGCATTTCAGGCTTGTATAAGTCGATCAAATCGTCATATCCGGAGCGTTGGGAAAGTGAAGAGTCGTTCGAGCAAGTTGGCAATAATCGAGGCGTACAGTTACCCTTGCGTGTCCAAAAAGATTTTCATGCCGAATTGCTGTCCTTACCCCGCCGGCAGCAGCTTCTCGAATACCTAAAAAGCATTCCTGTCTATGCAAGGCTTTTCGAAATTTATCCCCACGGTTTCTTTCGCTAACGACCCAATTGGCAAAAAGCAGTTGGCAGATCGAAAGGGGTAGTGGCAATTCAAGACTATCCTGCGGCCACAGTTATAAACGACCATCATTACTAAAAATTGCTCTCTCGAAAAATTACTTTAAAATGTTCGACCCGTTCTCTAAAATGTGTATCTACTAAAAGCGTGTGAGGCGATATCTTTAGAGAGTGCCTGAGCTCAGCAGCGATCTTTAAGAGCAGTGGTTTGCAGCGTCTATTCCGGGAGCCCTTACCGAAACTCAAGTGCCATGAAATCCGCCATCCTGTATCTGTCCGTCCATCATCACAATACGGCCAAAATATCATCGGCCATGGCGAAGGCGATTGACGCTGAACTGCTCAGTATCGCTGAGGCGAAAGAGCGAGCCGCTGACACTTGGGATTTGCTGGGTATTGGCTCGGGCATTTTTTTTGCGTCGCATCACAAAAGCTTGCTCCGATTTTGCAGTCACTGGCAACAGCCACCCAAGGCCGTCTTTCTTTTTTCCACAGCCGGACTTCCATCGCTCAGTTGGTTTTGGCACCGTTCGCTGCGTGCGATCCTCAAACGGCAACAGATTCCCATCTTGGCTGAGGCCTGCTTTCCCGGTTGGGATACCGTCGGACCGCTGCAATGGATTGGGGGGATCCAACAAGGACGCCCCAACGCGTCGGACTTGGATCGAGCTGCCAGGTTCGCTCGCAGCGTTGTCGATCAAGCGACACCAAAGCCACATTCAGTATCCTAGTCGCTTAGAACTGACAATAGAACCATTCCTCGCCATCGGGCTTGACAGTCTCCCCGGACAACGGCACGGCCGCCGGTTATTCAAACGATTCGCCAAAAATTTTGGTCCTGGTACGCAACTCAAACCAAGTGGTAACGATAAATCTATTCTAGGCACGAAACCCTACACCTGGGGGTTGGTTGGGCTCGAACTAGTTTAACATTTCGTCTATTCGCATAAGGAGCAAAATATGTCTCTCTTGGGAGATGCGGTCATCAACACGGCCATCGCAGAGATGAATCTACGAGATCCTGGTTACACCGGTATGATCGATAATCGAAGTCCTAGAGTCGATGTATATTTGGCCTATAACCATGCTCTGCCACCCAGCGCAGATACGCCTGGTAATAAATGGTGCGGTTACTTTGTCCGCTGGTGCTATGGACAGCATGGCGTCAGATTGCCTAACGAAGTCGCTGGCGGACGGGCTCTTAAGCAGTTCGGGGACAATAATCCTCAATGGGTCATTTGGCGGGCAGGTGACGCTCCTTGCGCTGTGCAGGCTGGCGATATCTTTGTTACCGCTCGACTCAACCACGTCGCTATGGTCGAGGGGGTGCCGGCGGTCCGGGGAGTTGCCAGCACCACAAGTTTCACTGCCATTGAAGGCAATCAGACCGATCCGAATCAACCGACCTGGGGACACCTTGGCGTCAAACGCCGAACACGTAATTTCACCGATTGCGCCATGATCTTGAGATACCCCCAAACCACCTGATCAAAAATCCGCACTCGCCTTGACTGGTAACCGGATATCTTTGCCAATGGTTAACGGAATAAAGCAGTACGGCGGAGTGAATCGAGGGAATCTAATTTTCGATGTACCGCTGAACTCAATAGATTGTTTTCCTAACAGAGTTCAAAATGAATAACCATGTTCGTCGGTTCAAAACCGATCTTCCTGACTTCAAAAGGCAACAGTCGATGCGTTGACCCAAGGTGGTCAACGCTCGTCTGTTAACGATACAGCGGACAAATTTCATCTGCACTTGACTGACTGTCCTATCGCACAACGATGCGACACAGGCTAGCGGCCCACTGGAGCATGGTCTGGATTTCGCGAATAATTTCGATTGAAATTATTCCAGTCCATCTGTTGCCGAAACGCGCCGCCGTCAAAGGTATCCGTTGAAGATGAAGAACCTCCTGAAGAATCAGGCCATGTCATCCAGTCACCGGCACTGCTACCGCTGCTGCTGGAACCTCCTGAGCTATTCCGTCTTCGAGCGGTTGCATTGGGAGCCAGTCGAGTTCGGTACGTTCGCTCCGTTCCTCGGTCAATGTTCAGAACAGTGATCTCTGCATCCAGAGGGGATTCGGCCAGCAATCTTTTCGCATCGCTGGCGTCACGAACCGTCTCCCCGTTGATTACCGTAATAACATTTGCCGTCGTCAAAGGTTGTGATAAACATCCTTGAACATTGGTTCTATCCCCGATTTGATGAACGTGTGATCGGCTCCCGGTCGCCACCCTGGCGACCGGATGCGCCTAATCTTGCCGTTGCTCGCCACCAGAGAAGTGCATCCCAGTGAGCGACTGCGGGGATATAACCTCGGCGAATTGGATTGTGACAGTTCCCAAACTAAATTTTTTTCTTTTTCGGGAAATGGCAGCTTTCACGCTTTAATTCCTAGGAGAGGATTGTCGAGCTGTTCATCTTCCCCGGTTGCATCAATGGCTTCTCTCTCATTTCGCGGGATGGATTGACTTCAGGTTGCGGCTGGCCATCGGTCTTAGATTCACTTGATTCCATCAACTTCAGAAATTTTTTGATGACTTCAGGAGGCAGACGTTGAAAAGTAGAGCGAGAAGTTTGACTTATGTCAGTACCATCTAGTCTTATTGATGGTTCTTGGGATTGGAGCCTGATCGCATCCGCAAAGATAACACCCTTGGCATCGATCCACTCTTCGGATCCCTTTCTCTTTAATCGACTTACATAGAGATACTTTCCAGCGGGTAGTATTTCACCCCTCGAATTTTTTCCTTCGCTCGAGTAGTTTACGATTTCAACCCAATCACCCGGTAGGAGATCAAAGAGTATGGTTTGAGTATTATTGGGGGCACGAATCCCCAGCAGCGACGGATCGGATGCGAACACTTTTGCCTTCAGCGAACTTTGCAGTTTCTTCATGTCATCGATCGCTTCGACAACCTCACCGCTAAGTCGATAGCAAAGCGATCGTAATCGAATCGCTTCCTCATGATTGGGCAGCGCCTCCAAAACCTTCGTGAGGCGTTCAATACATTCGCCGTATTCCAGCAATCCGAAAGCTTCCAGCGCCAGCGTATATTGCTCCATGGCCATTTGTCGCTCAAAGCTGGCCGATTTCGCGTCGAAGTTTACATCGCGGAACGTATAGTTTAAAGCAAATTTTTCGTTGTCGCTGAGTTCGGAGAGTACGATGTTCTCCGCTCCACTGATTTGGATCCATGGAACTTGCTTGCGACCGCATTTTTCAAGGGCGTAAGAGGTGGTACGTCTAGTTGCGTAATGGAACAGTTCCTGGAGGCTCACTTCTCCATCGCGGTTGCCTTGGTCGTAATCGCAGGCCCCTCGCAGTCCCTCGATTAAGAAATGAGAAAACAGTCCATGGCCGAGGTCCTCTACCTCGAGGCTTATTTGATCGGGTAAGCAGCTCATGACCATAGCCAGCGTTGGCTCGCCAGCGGAGAATGCGTACAAAATATCGGGTTGTATCTTTGTGCTTGAGGCTGTACCAAGCGAGTCTCGACTTCCATCCATGATAAGAATTTTTTTCCTAGCATTGGATTGGCCAATTGTTTTAATGATCTCGGAAACCGATAGCGCATTTTCGATCTGAAGTTTCGCGTTGACTCTGCGAAGTTTCGTATCACTTACACAGAAATAGTCTGCGTCTTCATAAGAAAAACTGTGACCGGTTAGGTAGACGACTAGGGTTTCGGTTTCCGCCTCGCTTGCTTCTCGTATGGCGGCCATGACTCGTTCGAGGTTGAGAGTTTGGGTTGCATCGTCGTCGGTCAGCAAAGTTACCGTGGGTTGAATCATGTTATGGCTACGGATGGCATCTGCAAATCCTACGGCATCCTTTACCGCAAATTTCAGAGGGGAAAGCAGGAGATAACCTGCTTCGCTGGGCTCGGGAGTAGCGACTCGATTAATTCCGATGGCCAGGCAGTGTTGCTTAGGGCTTACTTCGTTACCCCAAGCCAAAACGGGATAAAATGCGGTGAGAAGGAAGCACCAGGAGACATAGTTGGCTTGGCGATTTCGATAGGTGGCGGACAGCATGATTCAGCTACCTCCTCAAGAAGTTGGGTAAAAGTTCCAGCGAGGTTGAGCGAATTCAACCGGCATAAGAAGAATGCCCTTAGGATGGCTGACTGGACAGTCGTTCCAAGGGCATTCGCAGGAATTTTTAAAGCTTAGAGCCGTTGACTCAATCGCTACTATCTTGGCTTTCGTTTCGATTTACTGGACGATGGTGGGGGTTCGCCTGAGTCGACCTTGACCAATTTGAGCTGCGACTGGGCGGCATCTAGCTCAAATTTAAACTGTCCGAGAAAGCTCATCCCCAACAGCGGTGGTGCATTGACGGCTTCCGCGCCCAGAACGACGCACTCTACATTTTCGGCGGTGAATTTACCTACTCGAACTGACGCCAATTTCACTAGCTTACCTGGGATACGACTGCCATCAGCCAGTCCGACCACAATGTCGGGGTCCGTTTCTTTCGGTTTTATGTCCAATTTCTTCGCCAGATCGCTCGACAGGGATATGGTCGAGGCCCCCGAGTCGACGACCATTTTTTCGAAAGGTTTATCGTTGATGACGACATTGACCCAGTAGTTCCCTCGATCTCCTTCCAGCGGTAACGATTCGGAGATGACAGATTCCTCATAGTTTTTCAATTGTTTTTCAGCTGCCACCAAACCGGCTGAAGGTTTCACGGTAAGCTTCTTACCGGTTTCGGCAGCAGCTTTTTCTACCGCTGCGATCACCTCTTGATCGGCCGCGAGCGTTTCCCATTTTTGATACGCCTTATCGCTGCTCTGCCGAAGCGTCAAAAGTGTTTTGACAAATTCTTCGCGGACTTCATTGACTTTGGCGCGAGCCTCTTTGGCCTTATCGGCAGCGACTGTCTGCTGCTCACCGAGTGCATCGATCAGCCCGGCGGTCGCATTGAGTTCTCCGACCAATCGATTGTTGGTGATTACGTCGCCCGCATTGGCCAGTTGAGCGCTCAGCAACGTATGTTTCCTTCTCAAATTCGATCCTTGCTGTTTGATTGTTTCCACCTCAGCCTCGATCGCATAGCGTTCTCGATCTGCCAGCATAAGAGACTTCTTGAATTTGGCCAGTTCCTTAACCTCTCGAATCACTTCGGTGTCTAGATCGAGGGTCAGATTTGAGCCGACAATGCGCAAGCCATTCGCGGTTAATACCGAAGCGATCTCTTCAGGTAGACTTCCAGGCTTCGTGGCTTTATTACCATCTTGGGCAATTAAGAAGGATGAGAATGCTGTGCAGGCTATCCATACCAACAGGCAAACGACTGTCCTCGTAAGACGATGAGCCCTGCGCGAAGATTGTAAGGGATAGAGCGATGTACTTTGCAAGAACATGTATAGTTTAACCCTAAAAATATTAATTGAGATTGCCAGCGCGATGTCTAGTTACGTGAATCTGCAAGTAAGCCAAAAGACGAAGAAATTTCATTCTAGAAGTTAGCTCAGGATGGTATAGAAGGCAAGAGTTCAACGTTGTCCCGCGCTATAAACTTCGTGGAATAAAAAAACTCGTCTCCCCCAAGGTTAGAAGGAAACGAGTTTGGTTGTTCTTCAAACTTCTCGAAGTTACCGCTCACTTGAGCAGATGTCTCTTTAGAAGTTAGAAGGGAATGAAGCTGCGAATTCTGGCGTAGGTATCGTAAGCTTGTCGAACCTTAGGAGCAGCGTTTGGAGCAGCGATATCGATAGCGGCAAAAGTGATACTTGTTGCGTTCCCCGAACGAATCGCGCTGGCAAGATTCATTCCCTTGCCTGCGACGACTACTGCTGTCTGTATCTTTTCGGCTCTGCTGAGGTTAGAGCTCAAGCCACGAGATTGTCCCCCAGTCTTTTGTAAAATCTCTTCTTTGCTCTGAATTCGCGTGCTGCCAAATTCGCGTTGGCCATCCTGTATGCGTTGAGCCAATTCGTTCATATCGCGAGGCTTGATCGCATCTGCAAAGATAACCCCCTTGGCATCTTGCCACTCTTCC
>JBIKMB010000433.1:0-2599 GCA_044359485.1 Pirellulaceae bacterium
GTTTACACCGAACTGGGTTATTTCCTGCGGCTTGATGAGATCCGCACTCTGCCTATCGAGTATCAAACTGCGTGCTTGATGTTACCTTTTGCAGTCCCAAATGGGCGGGGAGGGAGCATAATCTAAAACGCCTACGATTTTTATTTCCGCTGGCACACTGGTTGCAATAGGTCACAGCAACGGATTGTTTTGGGACTCTCTTAGAACCTAGCCAGAAGGATTGATGATGTCTAAACATCGATTTTCTAAAGTACTCTTCGGATGTGTGGTAGCAGCAACGATCCTGATGCTGATACCAACCGCCAGGGCACTCGACTATTCGCCAAGTGTTTCCAGTGATGTAATTACATCGAAGGGATGATTCAGCTTTTTGCGAAGCCGAAGTAGCGAGCCCCACTACAGTACCTCGCCCAAGAAGGCTCCTCCGTCGATGTCGAATGGGTCGTTTTATGAGAAATGGCGCGCGGATCGCAAGGCTTCCGGCCAAATCCATCGACCCTAGAAAATGTATATAGGGATGCAAGTGAGACTCTGAGCCAGCTTAAGAAAAGAGTATCATCGGCATAATTACTGACTCCATTTTAAGGAAAGCCAAGAAAAGCACTTGGCTTTCTTTTGCTACGCAATAGGCGCGTCGCGAACGATTCCGGCCGAGTTGATTCTCACAATTACAGGCCTACTCAGATAAGAAAAAATGGTTGTAATGGGGCGAATTCGAAATCGATATCACGGTAGTGATCATAGCTGAGATTGCCGGTGCTAATTCTTTCCCACCACCTCTTTTGATTATGGATGAATCTTGCCTCACTTTGGTTTATAATGGGGCGGTTACGCGAAAGCATTTTTTTGTTTTTGCAACATCTAGCTGCTAAACGTTAGATCCCTCAAACACCTCTTCACTCTGAAAAGCCTCTATGACCCCTAAGCGATTTTCCAGGCGGGATTTTCTTCACGCATCAGCCAGCGGTGGAATGGCAGCAGTCTACGCGCTTTGTGCCCAGCACTCTGCCGCCTTTGCGCTGCAACAGCCTCGATCCGCTAATTCGGTACTCGGAGTTGGGGCGATCGGTCTGCGTTATCAGGGTACTGTTGATACGGAGAAAGCGCGGCTCTACGGGAATATCGTAGCCTGCTGCGATGTTGATCGACATGTGCGAGAACAAGCGCGAGCCAGTTTTGGGAGCACTCCATTTATCAGTGAAGACTACCGAGAAGTGCTTCAGCGCAAAGATGTGGATTTAGTCGTCATCGGAACTCCCGATCACTGGCACTCCAAAATACTGATCGATGCTTGTCGAGCGGGGAAGGATGTGTACTGCGAAAAGCCGCTGACATTGACCATCGATGAGGGTAAACGCATTCGCGATATTGTTCGCGAGACAGGTCGTATTGTACAAGTTGGAAGTTGGCAAAGGAGCGATAGTCGGTTTCGTCTTGCGGTGGAAATGGTTAGACAGGGTCGCATTGGTAAATTGCAGGAGGTCGAAGTTATTCTTGGGAAGAATGAACAAGGAGGTCCCTTTGAATCGACGACTCCGCCCAAAAACCTGAACTGGAATCTTTGGCAGGGCCAAGCTATTGATGTCCCCTACATAGCCGAACGATGTCATTACACATTTCGTTGGTGGCTAGAGTATTCAGGTGGGCAGATGACGGACTGGGGAGCCCATCACATTGATATCGCGCAGTGGGCGATTGATTCCTATCCGATTGCCATCGAAGGCGAAGCCGTTTATCCCCAGGACGATGGCCATAGTTACAATGTGCCTCGCGATTATAAAGTTCGTTATCGCTATGCCAATGGAGTGGTGATGAGCGTTATGGACAATGGGCGCAATGGAATCATGTTTACAGGAAGCGAAGGACGTATCTTTGTCAATCGCGGAACCATTGCTGGAAAAGCGGTGGACGAACTGTCGAGTCGTCCGTTGCCACGCGAGAAATTTACGATTTACCCAGACAATTTAGAGCGGCCAGAGCGATCAGGAAAACTCGACGCGATTGTAAATCATATGGGCGACTTCTTTGACTGCGTGGTGAGCCGAAAAAATCCTGTCTCGAATGTTGAATGTCAACATCGAAGCGTTTCAACTTGCCATTTGGGAAATATCGCATTGAAATTAGGGCGAAAACTGAACTGGGATCCTGACAAAGAAGAGTTTGTCAATGACCCAGAAGCTAATGGTTTGCTCAGTCGTCCGCAGCGTGCCGGTTATGAAGTGGTTTAGAGTTTTTGCCAGTGTGTAAGACGAACGTTGATACTCAAAATGGAATGGAACATGTAAATGAGCAATCTACATCGACGAACGTGGCTCGGATGTGTGTCGACTGCTGCCGCCGTAGCATCGATGGACCACTTTGGATTAGCCGCTTCCATCAATAAAGACTTTACGTTCCGACACATGCTTGCTACTCCGATGTATGGCTATGCGAGCTTGGAAGAAATACTTCCGGAAGTTGCCAAGATTGGCGCAACTGCGATTGATGTTTGGCCGAAGGTACACGGTAATCAGCGAGAACAAATTACCGAGATGGGCGAGGAGCAGTTTGCGGAACTTCTAAGTCGTCATAATGTTAAGCTCGGATGCATTACCCAATA
>JBIKMB010000229.1:0-9307 GCA_044359485.1 Pirellulaceae bacterium
TGACCGCTTGTCCTACCAACGTTGGCACTGGTTTACGAGTGAGCGTGATGTTGCATTTGCCGGCGTTGGTGATCACGCGACAGATCGAGAAAGTTTTCCGCAGTTTGCAAAAGATGAATGTAGCTGTGCGCGGATTGTTTGGTGAAGGTTCGCAGTTCACAGGTGATTTTTATCAGGTCAGCAATCAGATCACTTTGGGCCGCAGCGAAGAAGCCTTGCTGCAACAGGTGGAGTATGTGGTGCCGCAGTTGATCGAATATGAGCGGAAGGCCCGCAGTTTTTTGATGAATAATAGTTCGCATGATTTGCACGATGATGTAAGCCGAGCATTTGGAATCTTGCAAACCGCCAAGAAGATAAGCAGCGAGGAAACCATGCTTTATCTTTCGAAGGTTCGCATGGGGGTGAATTTAGGGCTGATACGCGACTTGGAGATCGCGACGGTCAATAAGTTGTTGATCCATACTCAGCCAGCTCACTTGCAAAAGCTGCGTGGAAAAACGCTCAATACGACCGACCGAAATATCGAGCGCGCCGGTTATCTACAGAAGCACCTCGTTCCAAAAAACTAGGTTCCAAAAAGCTAGGTTCCAAAAAGCTAGGTTCCAAAAAGCTAGGTTCCATGCCCCCAGAGTGCTTTAGACGGGGTTTCACCGCCAAATTTTTTTGACTTTTTCCCCTATTTGTGGTGGTGAGCGAGCCCGCTTTCTGCCCCACACCATAAAACGACTTGTTTCACTTGCTAAAATATGCTCTGAATAGTCTGTCTGAGCCGTGTTGTGCAACGGCGACACCGTAACGATTTTATTTTGGGAGATTGTATCGTGAAGAATAAGTGGATTGCTGCTTTAGCATTGGCCTTAATCGCAACCGTGGGTACTGGGGCTGTTATGGCCGGCAAGGTATCTCTTGATGGCGTTAAGTGCTTGATGATGCCAGCCAAGGGAGTGAAGGAAGACAAGTTTGTTGAATACAAAGATGCAAAAGTTTATTTTTGCTGCCCAGGCTGCGTGAAGAAGTTCAGCGCCGACTCGAAGCCCTTTGCTGCGAAGGCAAACCATCAATTGGTTTTGACCAAGCAGTACGAGCAGAAGAAGTGCCCACTCTCGGGCGGTGACATCAATGCCGAGCAGTCTATCACTGTCGGTGATGTCAAGGTGGGTTTCTGCTGCGGCAACTGCAAAGGCAAAGCTGAGAAGATGGAAGGCGATGCACAGGTCGAAGCACTCTTCGGCGAAGAAGCATTCAAGAAGGCTGGCTACACCTTGGTCAAGTAATCGAAACAGTTTGCTGTTTCCCTAGTTGAATCGATTTATAGAAGCGTAACCGTGTGATGCGGTTACGCTTTTTTTGTAGATGGGCGAGGCGTTTCGTTTTCGGCTGATTTCTATGGGGAACGCAGCGCGGGAGACTATTGAATCGATGTTAAAATGCATAAATTAGAACAATGAGCTTGGCGCATTTCAGTAACTTATGTAATCGTGCGGGCTTGTTGAATCATTTTGGGGGAGTCTGATTGGATGGGGGTCGGGCCATGTTCGCATTAGGCGAGCCGATTTACACGCCGTACGATATTCGTTTCCCGCTGTTGGGTTGCCAGGTGCGTGTATCGGCGCCTTTTTGGTTAGTCGCTGCCTTGCTGGGCTACAGCCACGCTCGCTACATCGATTACTCATACGCAGAAGCTGGTGGTGATACACCGGGCTCAGCGGTCTTGTTAGTGATTTGGGCTTTAGCGATGTTCTTGTCGATTTTGGTGCACGAGTTTGGACATCATTTTGCGTTTCGTTTTTTTGGCATCGATTCGCATATTGTGTTGTATCACTTTGGGGGTTTGGCGATTCCAACGGGTGGTCGCAGATTGGGACGTGGTTCGTTATATGCGGGACGACTATCAGCCTACAGTCAGTTGATTATTTCGGCTGCCGGTCCGGCAGCGCAATTATTGTTGGCAGTGTTGGTTGCGATTGTGGCACTGTCGCTGGGACTTACGATTGGATCGATCGGTGATTGGTTAACGCTGTTCGGATTGCCCGATTTCGGTGGGGCTCAACCGAGATCGGCGATTGTGTATGCGATCATTGATTTCTTGATTTATCCGAGCGTTTTTTGGGCGCTACTGAATCTCTTACCCATTCTACCTTTGGATGGTGGTCGAATCGCAGAGGAGCTTATTTGTCTCTTTTTTCGCGGGACTCAGCGAGACGCGATGATCTTGTCGATTATTTGTTCGGTCTTGATGGTGATTTGGTCCTTTCGCCGCGGTGATACCTTTATGGGTATGTTCTTTTTGAGTTTTGCCTTTTCCAATTTCGAGACTTTGCAATCCGGTGGGATGCGTCGGCCGTGGTAGATTGCCGCGTGAATCCAGGTAAGAAAACCGATGAGCGGGCGTTAGCGTTTGTCTTTGGCGCAAGCAATGTGCGTCGAGGTTTACCCAGTTTATTACAAACGACTCAAAAAACGCTCGGACCAAGCTGGGATTTGGTCATTACGGCGGGGCATGGTCGCAGTTATGGGGCGAACAGTTACGTTTTGGGACGGGGTTTGCCGGGTATCCTTTCTGCACATTGGCAACGGCATCTGCAGCGAGATACGACTCTTAAATGGGCGCTCTTTACGGACGTTGGAAACGATTTGTTTTATGGCAGAGAGCCGATCGAAATATGCGATTGGCTGGAACAATGTGTCGCCATTTTGAGTCGTGATGGAGCAAAAATTACCATCGTTGGCATACCGTTTGAGGTTCTGAAACGGGTGGGAAGGAAAAAATTTTTGCTTCTGCGAACAATTTTTTTTCCAAAAAGTGGACTCAATTTTTCTGCTGCTTCAGAGCGTATTGATCGTCTTGAAGAGACGCTGCGCGCAGTTGCGCAGCGTTATCAAACGAACTATGTTGAGCCATCATCAACATGGTATGGAATCGATCCAATTCATGTCATGTATCATCAATATGCTGCGTTGTGGAAGAAAGCGCTGCCATGGTTGAATGATGAAAAAAGCCCATTTTTTATTGGCGAAAATGAAGTCTCTTCTCTCAGTTCTCGCGACGCGCTCGCGCGCTGGCGCTCGATGATGATGTTGTTTTTTATTCGCGCGCATCAACAAACTTTGTTTTCATTTCAGCGCTCGATGCAACAACCCGCACTGCGCATCGATGCGCAGCAGAGTGTCTGGTTTTACTGAAAAAGTAACTCTTAGAAGTCGAAAAAAAAATTGTATCGTTGTTGAAAAAATGTCGAAAAGATGTTGCATTCAATCGCCAGTTGCGTACAAATACACGACATAGGAAATCGCTAACTACCTTTCTTGCAATCGTCAATGACTTCTCGAAAAAGAAATCAGAGATGATTTGAGAAGTTCAAAGAAGGTTGAAAGAGAGTTGGAAGCGATAGTGATAAGTGAGTCACTATTAGATGTCGGTGGTGGCAACTGGCTCAAACAGTAGTGACTCGAGGAATCAAATAAGTTTTCGGAGGAGAAAACAGTGGCCAAGAAGAAAGCTGGTGCCAAGAAGGCAGCAAAGAAGGCTCCTGCCAAGAAGGCAGCCAAGAAGAGTGTTAAGAAGGTAGCAAAGAAGGCCGCCAAGAAGGCTGTCAAGAAGGCTCCTGCCAAGAAAGCAACCAAGAAGGCTGCAGTCTAATTCCTTGGTGGAGGCCAATTGCGGCGGCTTTAGTCGCTTGTAATGGATCGCCCAAGCAAACCGCTGTCGATCATGCCAAAAGTCTGATCTACAGCGGTTTTTTCATGCGCTCAAGGGTTATTTTTTCTGGCTTCGCCCATTTGCCAAGCTTTACATAATGCCCGAAGTTTTTGACGTTAGAAGGCGTTTCTGGTCAGCGATCAGCCAAGAACGGGTAACGATACGCTTGCCGGTGTCGCGGTGGTTCGCTGAGCGATATCTCGAACAAGGGTCCGAACGATTTTCTCAATCGGCGTACCGCAAACTGGATCTTGCAGCACTTGGTCGAGGCGGCCTTCGTCCGATTCCTGTCGCATGGCGATGTTGATGGGAACTTCGCCCAGAAAAGGTACGGACATTTCTTCCGCTTTGCGTCGCGCTCCGCCATGGCCGAAGATGTCGTAGCGTTTGCCATTATCTGGGCAAATAAATCCGCTCATGTTCTCCACGACACCTAAGATGGGAATCTTGGTCTTCTGGAACATGGCGATCGCTTTTACTGCGTCCAGCAGGGCAACTTCTTGGGGCGTGCAGACCACAACTGCGCCGGTCAAGGGAAGCAGCTGGGATAAAGTCAGAGCGATATCGCCAGTGCCAGGCGGCATGTCGATAATGAGATAATCGAGAGGTCCCCAATTGGTATCGCGCAAGAATTGTGTGATGCTTCCGTGCAGCATCGGACCTCGAAAGATGACTGCCTGATCCTTTTCAACGAGGAAGCCCATCGACATCACGGGCATCTCACCGAACATGCGCGGTTGGATTTTGCCATCGATCACTTCGGGGCGTCCATCGAGATTCAGTAAATGCGGGATGCTGGGACCGTAGATATCCGCATCCATCAATCCGACGCGACAACCAAAGCGTCGGAGAGTCAAGGCGATGGAAGCAGCGATGGTGCTTTTGCCAACACCCCCTTTACCGGAGCCCACGGCGATGACCGATCGAGCTCTCAAACCAATCTGCCCGATCGTCGGCGGTGGGCGATCGAGTGTTGCTATAGAAATCTCTACGTTTTTAAAGTTCGGAAAGCGTGTGCGTATCGTTTCGACCGCTCGTTGTTGAAACTCATCGGCGATCGGCAAGCTGTGAGTTCCCAGCGAGATTTCTGCGGTCAGGGTATCCTCGGTCCACGAGATATTTCGCACTTGATCGGTCTTTGACAGGGATCGTCCGGTTTCCGGATCTTGCAAAACGCCGAAAGCCTGCTCAATAGCGGCCAGGTTGGGAGTTGGATGCGACATTGGAGTTCCCCGATCGTAAAGTCCTGAAGTCCCCGCCAGGAATTGAGGACTTTTGAAGTATCAAAAAAAGCTTGAGCTACAAGCACTGTAGGCAGCCATCAATCGTCACAAGGTTATTCGATCGCCGAGATTCTTAGGAGGGGGGCGTCAAGTTTGGGTATCGAAGATTCGAGATTTAAGGGCTTTAATTCAGAAGAACTATCTGTGCGGATATTCAGTCTCGATCCATTTGGGGAGCCATTGGCAGAAGGCCAAGGCATCAGGAATGAGCCAGTGGGCTCCAGCTTCGAGTAATCGCAGGTGCTGATGAGCATGAGGTGGGGTGGCAAAGACAACGCGGATGGCATGGGGAAACGCTTGCCTTAATTGGTGGAGCGTGTGCCACTGCAGCGGAGTGTTATCGATCGAATGGACACAGCTGATGACTTTCCATTCGGTTTCTAATGCTTGTGGGATGTCGTCAGGGGAGTTGAGATGCTGCAGATTAAAAGTCAATTCTTGCGGTACGCGTGGTTCTGTGATCGCGCGGATCAATCCGAGCCAGCGGAGGGGTTCGGTTTCAAGATGCAACCAGTTTAGGCGATTTAGTGCAGGCGCATGGCTTTGCGAATAGACGCTGGTCCTGCGCAGCTGGTGCTCGTTGCCTGGCAAGCTTGAAGGGGACGTGGGTTCTGTTGGCATCGCAGCAAGAATCTGAGCTAAGGAATGGGAGCTAAGAAATGAGGGATAAAAACTTCGGCATTAGGCTTACGACTCAGCCTCTTCATCGACTGGGATAAAGTCGATCATTGTAATTTCTTCGCTTGGTTGGTTATCAAGGGAATCTGGTTCGCTCGGTACATTCGAAGTGGTATTGGATTTGAGCGAAGGAGCTTGTTTGCTTGGGGTGGGGCGAGAAGTTTCAGGAATCTCGGTGGCTGCTTGAGAATCAGCGCCATCCTCCATGTCGGCGGCAGCGATGTGAAGCTGTGCCAAGCGACGTAGCAGTCGCGGTCGACTGATTCCCAGTTGCCGCGCTGCCATCGCTCGGTTCCCTTTGCACTCCTCCAGTGTCTTTTCCAGCAAACTTTTTTCTATCTCGAGAAGTGTTTGATCCAAATCGAGTTTTGAGTGCGCGGGAGTTGGTACAGATTTGCCGCCAATATAAGAGCGAATAGCCAGAGGTAAATCGGCGGCATCGACAATGAACTTATTCGGTGCAAGCGAGATTTGGCGAATTGCGGTCTGAAGCTCTGAGTAATCCCCATGCCAAGGATAAGCGATCAGAGCTTCGATGGCGCTGTGGGAAAACGCATAAGATGTTACGCGGCTTGGCGGGATCGAATGGTTGAGAATGCGTGTGGCGATCGCGGGGATATCTTCAGGTCGATCTCGCAGCGAGGGAACTTCGATAACGAGCACGGCAAAATAGGGTTCAAGATGGGCATCGCGTGGTGCTCGCCCCAAGCCATCTCGGCTCGTAATTTCGGTAGCGAAGATTTGTGATGGTCGGTGCGCTGAAAGCCAATCAGCCAGAATGGTTCGCGCCTCTTGGTGAATCGTGGTGATATCTTCGATCAACAAGCAAGTTGCCAGATATTCCCCATGGAAGGTCAGCGGGAGTGCCAAGTCCAGGGCGCTGCGAAGCATTTCACCATCGAGCGCGCGAGCCGAAATGGGCATGAACTGAAAGCCGGCGGAAGAGATCTGCGATCTTTTGAATCGCTGCAGCCAAATTCCTTTAGCCAGATCGTGGCACGCATTGAGGTCGTAGCCTCGGATCAATACGGGCGTACTGGTGGCAACGGCCAGTTGCACTTGCTGGAGCGTTTTGTGGATCTGTGGGGAATGGCCACAAAGGAGATCCATCTGGGTAGCGTCCGACCAGCGACGGCGAAATTCCAGCAGTTCTTGGTGCAAGGTATCGGAAGAAGCTCGCGGAAGCACAGCGGTGTCGGCAGTGAAGCTGTTGGGCTGATGAGGCAGCGCGTGACTGGCGTGTGGATTGGACAAACTTCCTACTGCAGAGCTCAATGAAATCAGGCATCCGAAAATCGTTTGGTCGGGATGGGCAAGCGGCAAATAGTTCGCTTGGTCATAGTGCTCGCCTGATGTCCCCTGCAGGCGTGTCGATGCGTGGAAGTGTCTCTGGCAGGGTAGACCATTCCAGGCCTCGGCGGGGGGCTGTAAATGCGCTGCCAATCGTTCTGGGGCATCTGGACGAAGAAAAGGTACAAACGCGTCGTTGTAGAACTGCAGAGTGCCCGCGGGGTCGACAGCCGCCAGCGGGGTCAAGCCGGAATCGAGCCATTTGGTGAAGGCTCGCGGTTTCGGGTTAGGTACGGGACTGGTCATGGGACTGCAGTGCAGGAGAAATAGAAATGGGACGCACCCATATTCGATTTTAGGCAGGCACCGACCAGATAGGTAATAAAAAACAGAAATCCCGACCTGAAAGAGGAATCAGGTCGGGATTCAGATGGGATGATTCAGCGATTAACCGTCAATATTAGAAGACGTCTGTGATGAAGTGGTGACCCCAGTGATACCGACGGCTGGAAGGGTACTCGTTATGCCATTTTCGATTGTAGACGGGGATTCGCATTTCCGCTGGATAACGGTAATACAAGCTGTTGCTGCTTCGGTAGTACTCGTTTCCGTAAAAGTTTTGCGGATAGTACACGTACGGATAGTGGTAGAAGCGGTGATAGTCACGACCGCCGGTTTGTCCACCTGGTACACGGCCGTAAGCATAGGGATCTTGGGCACTGGCTGTAGAGCTAGTCAGCGCACACAAGCCGACCGCCAGAAGCGATCCCAACAAAATTCTTTGGAACATTTTCGACGATCTCCCTGCGAACTGTTGCGATGGGTCGTGGGATGAATGTTCCCATTCCGACCTCGTAAGAATTGCATCGGCAGGAGCGATGATCGAAATTTAAGGATTATCCCATACAACCGGAAGTTGAGAATCAATCCATAAGGCTGGAGGGAAAAAGTGTTAATTTGTAGCGATCAGGAAGAGGCGAAATGCGGTGTGCCGCGTTTCGCCTAGAAGATTTAGGGCGGTATAGCCCACGCGAGGCCTAAAACACCCCGCTGAATTTATTTGGGGAGGATGCCTTGGGCGATCTCCTCTTCCCACTGATCCATCAGAGGCCAATCGATCGCGCAGGTGCCGAAGTCGGACATGTGCAAGTAGGTTTTCAGTCGATCGATGGTACGATTGAGCATCGCGGGATCCCTGCGAAATGCAGGTCCGTGACTGGGTAGTAACCAAGTCACATTGCTATCGCGAATGCGTTCCAGCGACCGGATGAAACCACGAATATCGCTGCCGTGGTGCGCATCGATCGCTCCCACGCAGCCATCTCGGTAGATATTATCGCCGCTCAAAAGCAAGTCGCCCACACGGAAGGCGAGTTGGCTATCGGTGTGCCCAGGCGTGCACCAAACTTCAAGGTCTAAGTTGCCAACTTTGATTCGATCCCCATCGTTGACATGATTCTCGACAACTACAGGAGGCATTTCGAGATGGATTCCTTGGGCATCGATCTCGGCGAACGTCTTCAGGCGATCGCCCGCTTCTAGCAATTTCGCGGCAGCGGGATGTGCGGTCACAGTGGTTTTCAGCATCTGCTTGGCAAGTGCCAAGCCTTGTCCATGGTCAACATCTGCATGCGTGGCGATAATCGTTTTGCATTTGGAAAGTGGAAAATCGAGTTCGCGAATCAGATCGATGATCTCTTCGACACTTTCCTGATAACCGATATCGATCAAGACCCATTCATCCTGATCGAAAATCAAATAGATGTTGCAACCGATGATGTGACCAGCCTGAAAATTCAATTCGATCACATTCGGAAAAAGTTCTTTGCGGGTCAACATGTCGGCGACTTTCTAAAAAACGCTGGCTAATCAAACGTTGGCAGCAAACATTCCATCTCTCTCATGCGCTAGAGAGGACGGAACTTTTCTATCCGCACGTCTGCTGGCTTGCGTCGGGCCACACTCGCGCCCCGTGCAAAACCAACTCGCACAGTATGAACTGCGCGATCTTGAAAGATACAACCTCCAACGACGCTCACCATTTCAGAGTACCGCTCCACTGCACAGCAATGGATCGGTTTGAAGGCGTAGCACATTGTAGAGAGCGTATTGTAGTGAGGGCATTGTAATGAGGGCATTGTAATGAGGGCAGCCTAGTATTGTCGCAGATTTTAGGTGATTCCGGGGAGATTGCTCAAGGCTTTCGGCAAGACGCCCGTATACCTTCCCGAAAATCGGTGTAGCGACAACTGTAGGCAAAGTCCCGTCGTAAGCGCGCGACATCGATTCGCTTGTTGGACTCGGCACGTCGCGGGGGCAAAGCCATCGGTGACGCGGATACCGCTTCATCGGG
>JBIKMB010000230.1:0-9233 GCA_044359485.1 Pirellulaceae bacterium
GTCGCGGACAATCCGACGCGTGTGACCGCAGGCCAGCGCCCACGGACCCAGTGCCAGGTACTGAACAAATGGTGCCAGGCACTGGGTGGCGGGACGGCGCGGGGATTTGGTGCCAGGCACTTAGCATGGGGTGCCAGGCACTTAGCATGGATGCGTGCCAAATGGCACACCTTGCGGATCCTTGCACACTGCATGAGGCCATTCAGCATACAGTTTGCGACTGGCAATTGTGGAACGGTAAGAAACCTTGCAGGTTTTCGCACAAGACATTCAGTCGCTTCTGCAAGCGATTTCGTTCACTAGCCAAGCCAAACATCCAACGTAGCTCGATCACACCCCATCGGAAAACTCGAACTTTGGTACAAGCTTTGCTCTAGGCATAGCGTCGGCATAACGAAAGAGTTCACGCCCATACAACAAACACGCTCCGCGAGGATCACCGTGTAAGAAATGTAGAACGAAAGCGTAATAAGACATCCTTGATTGTCTCAGCATCAAGTCGGTTCGAGGGCAATTTTCTAGATAAACAATCCAAACCAGCGGCGAACAACCCCTGAGTCAATCCCACTCAAACTAAGTCTCAAAACATCCCAATGCCCCTAAAAAAACATATCATTTCGCACATGCTCCTTATCGCGATCTTGATCGGTAATCGCGGATCCCAAGCCTATCAATCCGCTCATGAAAATGTTTTGGATCGTATTGCAAGTCAACTCCATGCTCCTAGCCGAGCGGACATCGATGGACTACTGAAACAAGCTCAAAATTCATGCTCTGTCGCAATCTCCGCATTTTCTGAATCGGCTGTCGGCTATGCACTCGCTCTCGACCTAAACCTACTGCAGCTAAAGGAGCTATTAAGCCAACCCAATCCCGATCCTGCAGAGTTGTCTAACTTTGAGGAGAAGTTAAGGACCATTACGCCGGGTCGGAATCAAAAATACGTTGACGATCTGCAGCAGCATGTAAGTAGCTTGAGAAAAGCACTTTCAACTTCGGAGTCAAGTCTTCGCCGTGCGACTGATGCAGTGCACATTATTCGCCTCTACTTAGACAGTAGCTCTTCTTCACCCAAAGATTTCTCAACAATTCGAAAGTCATTTTCTGACCTACAAAATGTTCCTGTACATCCAGATTTGCTCAGTGAACTCCAACGCAAGCTAAGCATACCGAACATGCAAATTCGTTTGCGTACTAGAACCCTTGAAAACATCGCTCAGACAGAATTTACCGTACCTGTAGAAAACCGAGATTACGTCGATGGAACCAAAATCTCTACGAAGGGTTCAATCTCTGTTTCACTCGTCCCATCTTTTGGCCAATCGACCGACAGAATACCCATTCTGATTTCGGCAGCGGGAAGAGGCACACTTAAAGCAATAGCAACGCGTCCTCCGGCGAGTGTATACGTAGACATCAACGTCTGCGCCTTTGGTCAACAACCGCTCGAATTACACCCCCAATCTATTGAACGCCCGAATGTGTCGATTCATGCTCAACTAAAATCCCTTTTTCGTCGGGTGCAACTGAATGGTCCACTGAAAAAAATCAAAATCCTTCAGAATATAATCAGCCGCGTCATACAGCGAAAACTTGCGGAACAAGATCCTGTACTATCTCGTAAAGTCGAAATCGAGATCTCAAAACGCGTCGAGGAAGAGGGTTATAAACTCGCCTTCAAAATAAATCATTTCCTAAAGCAATCTATTTTGGCACGTTTAGAATCGCTCGACTTTAAACCTCATGTATCACTAGCGTCAAACGACATCTACTTAGTAAGCCGGTCTCTTTATGCTTATCCAGATCAACTTGGAGCCTTGACCTCCGCACCACAGTTACAACCTGAGCTCGAAAAGCAACTCGATTGGGTAACCCAGGCCCATGAATCTGTATTGAACAATGTATTGGAAAACCTAACTGGTTTTCAGCTCAATGAAGCAACCATGAGAGGTATTTGGCAGGTTCAATTGAAGTTGACCGCCCCCGGCTGGGAGCAACCCGCATCGGCGTTCGTTCCCTCACAAATCAAGTTCTCCAGTCAAAAACCGTCGCAAATTTTTATCGAAGACCATAAAGTTATTGCGACACTACATCTTGAAAACGGAACGGGAACTTTCAATCAAGAAGCACTACCGCCGGTATCAGTTCAACTGATCTACCATCTCTCACCAAGAAACGGCCAGCCGTCTTTGCAGCGTGAAATACAGTTTTTAACCTCCAGTCTTTCGCAGCAAGAAAACCAAGCATGGACCAACTTGCTCGATCGTTTCTTCCCACCTTCGTTGCAACCTATTCCAAAATTTCGCCCATCGATGTGGAAGAACTATGTTGCCCTGCGTTACCTCAATGCCGACGATGGCTGGCTAACTCTTGGCCTGACGAGCATATCCAACGCCTCAGAGTTTGACACTAACGAATCCAAACATGGAGAGAAACCATGAAATCGTTTATCCTCGCCAAAAAGCATTGGCTGCTACAATTCTTTACGATTCTATCGTCTATCCATGTAATGTTTTCGGGGAGTCTTCTGGGGCAAGGCCCGAATATCCCACTTACCACAGCAATGCACGATCGATTTGCCGACATGGAACTAATGCTTGTATTCCAAGGTAAAGGTTCGTGTCTGCCTTATGATGCTGGTGTACTCCATGAAGCCTACGCGCGATTGGACGCGATAAAACGCAATCGAGTTATTATCGCGGGAAATAGCAGCGGATCGATACCGGCAGCTTTCTTCTGTTGCTATGGCTTTACCGAGGCCAACGTAAAGCATGCGACAGATACGTTGAAGCTGGGAAATCGAGATGCTGTCCGGAACATGGAAGATGTCTCTAACAAATTTTCCAAAATCTCGAGAGGTCAATCCACGGAAATCTCCCATTTGGAACTACGTGAATACATCGCGTTCGCCCTGGGAGTCACAAACTGGAGAGACGCAAACTCAATCGATGAAATCATCCGTCGAAGCACTGCCAAACCAAGGTTTCCTTGCTTGATTGTAGCCTCAAACAAAGAGGTACTTGAAGATAAACACCCTGATGGAAAACTCACAGCTGCACGGCTTAAGCAATTCGATACCTCCAACATGGATGTCTCCTGGCGACCTGAAATTTACAAATACTACCGACAGCATCCCGAAAAATTCTCACAAGATCATCCACATTTAAAACTCGGGCCAACACCTCGTATTGGTAAAGGAGTGACATTCTTCGTGGATTCGTCAATGTACGCTTTGCTCAGTCAAATCCCCGAAGAAGAGCGAACAGCGGACTTGAGACTTATGACAAACGCTAAAGATATAGCCACAGCGATACTCGCATCTGCCTCAGAGCCGTCATATTTTCCCAATGTCGTTGAACCGGAACCAGAAAAAATACTCACAAACATCGAGCACCCCCTATCCTCCACCATCAAGCAACGCTCCTACATAGGTGGCTACATCATTTCCATGCCAGCCCAAGACGTTCGGCGAATGTTGCCGGGAATTAGGGTCTTAGGAACTGGTTGGCGTCATAACCCACTTATAGCGAGAATCCTGCTGAAGAATTGGTTGCTTGCCGACTGCGAAAAAATCGCTTTTCTTAGTGAATATTGGTCCGACTTAGAAGTGAATCCAGATTATGAATTCGAAAGTCATATTGAGGTCCGCGACTTAACAGGCACACAGGAATTTGAGTTCGGGCGTGAAAGAGCCAAACAACTGTTCGATCGCAATAAGGGAATCCCATCGTTTGTATTAATTCCAAAATACAACTACGCAGCGGAGAGAGCGATCATGCCCCGTCGACATGTTCCTGACATTTTCGACGAACATTCGAAGCAGCCAAAACAACAGCTCAAAACCATGAGAGGCTTAGAATTCACTAAAGAGCCAGTTTTGCCTTCGTTCAATCCCTAACATCGCAAATCGAATACAAATTTTCCATTGGAGCCGACCATGCGTGAGCGAACTTTCATGATATCCTTCGTTTGGATAGGTCTAATCCTCAGTCTTTGTGGTCAATCTTCCGCTCAGCAACTTCATGCTATCTTGATTGGCGATGTATCACCATCAACCGGTTTTGGAAAGTATACTTCTGCCGTCAAAAATGACTTGATTGGTCTTACTATTGCCATCGAAGAAAATATGCCAAAATCTCGAATCAATTTACGTATGCTCGAATTTCACGACGATGAAAACAGTTCGCCTGAAGCCATCCTGGGATTGATAAACAAAGTAGAGGTTAAAGCGGACGACACTATTCTTTTCTACTATACCGGTCACGGCTCTGTGGACGATCGAGGACACTACTTGGCGCTGGCCCAAGGTAAACTTTATCGGCAAGAATTGCTAAACTTGCTGTCCCAAAAAGGAGCTCGATTGATTACGGTGATCACTGATTGCTGCAACACTCGCAGCGATGGCTACACATACATCGCGCCCTATTTCGAAATACCTGATCGCAAGGAACCCTCCCCTTTGTTTCGAAAGCTTTTTTTCGAAAGCCGCGGTGTTGTGGATATCAATAGCTCTAGCCCCGGTGAAAGTTCTTTCTTCGCTCCTTATCAAAAAAATGAGAGTGGCCCCGACGGTTCGCCTGGCTCAATCTTTACACTCTCATGGCTCGATTGGATGCAAGAAGAGAAACAAAATCGTCGCACATGGGATGATATGGTGCGAGCCGTAAGCTTGAAAGTCCACAAAAAGTTTAAAGACTATTTTCCCAAAGGTGCATCGATCGCGAAGGGTTCACCCATTCAATCTGATCAGAATGTTTACCCCTTCACTTATCCCGACTTTCCAACGCGTCAGGGACCACGAACTGGACTTGTCGTGCGCGATTTCCCTGGTAAAGGGTCAGTCATTATCGAGGTCGCACCTGGCTCGCCTGGGACACAAGTTTATCTTTTAGCTAAAGACTCAATGGCTTCACTCAAGCCACAGCAAGTCATCATCGCGATCAATGGTAAAACGACGCCCAATACAAAGACTGTGGTCCAAGAAGTAAACCGTTCGCCACAGATCATGCGGCTTACCATTCGCGATGTAAAGCTAGGCACATTCGACGTTTTATTAAGGATGAAATACTGAGTGCCCATGAAAACTTCCCTCATCTCCGCGCTTCGATTAGGATTCGCCATAACTCTCTTCCACTGGCCACTTCCAAACTTAGTTATAACGCTTCAAGCTCAGGAACCAGAAAATAATATCGCCGAGCCAGCGTCTGAAACAGCGCTGCCCCAACAGTCCGCCGATTCACCCGATTGGGCAAAACAATATTTGGCGGATGATCCTCTCGTAAAGAAAGACAAGATCAGCCTCGAAGATATTCGCTCTGGCATGGAATCCCCAACCCTACGCTCATCCATCATCGTCAAATATTTTGATCGCGTAAACGACGCGAGCAACGAAGATAAACTGAAGCTACTGGAAGATGCGCTCACCTCTGAGCATCCCATACTTCAGCAGCAGTCCGCCGTAAAGCTGAAGGAATTGGGAAAACTAAAGTATATTTTGCGAAGAATACTTTTAGAGTTTTTGAAGAGCGAAACAACTAAACTCCAGCGAGCTGCCATTGTCGGTTTGGAACATGTCGATATCCCTTTCGACGAGCAATCCCCCGAATATTGGCAATCACTCATCGAAGGGGTTAGCGACGAAGATAACCTCGTTTCCGCTGCGGCAAAGGAGAAATTACTCAGCCATGAAGATACCTCTATTCCTTACCTTTTGAATGTCTTGAAAGCACAACCATCTAAATCGTTGATTGCCGCTGAAATTCTTTCAGACATACTCGAGCGTACTGAGAACCTTGAAGAGCCACGGAACGATACAGCAACGAGAGAAGATCCATCAAAGACGCTCCCCTCGCTACCGAGCGAGGTGATAGACGATTTTTTTGGAGAGAAAGGGTTCTCAGAAATACCACCGCCTAGTCACAACAAGGCAGCAACTGCTGCACCACCACCCACAATTGGCAAAGGCAAAGGAAGTGAATCCGCCAAGAGCACTCCCAGAAACGTAGACGCTGACCACCCGACTCTTGTGACCGTTTTTTACGGCACAAATCGTGAACTGATCGAGCGTCCCAAGCCGGGATGGTTTGATATTTTACCTTATCCATTTATCGCGTCGCTGCTTTTGCTTGCTGCGATAACCTTTACTCAGGTAGGACCGAAAGAGACGGACAAACCTCACGGTTGCTCGCGATGGGTTGTTCCTATTTTCATGATTTTCGGTGTAGCTTGGGCATTGATGGCATTTCGCACAGAACTTCAACAACACTGGAGAATAGGTGAAGGACCAAGTTATGGCCCAAGACGGGATCCAACCGAAATGGTTCACTACGGATCATGCGAAGTCTCTATCCCACCGACGCACGATGTCGGTGCCGTAGAAAGACCAACGATCGGACCGGAGAATGAACGAGAGCACGTCGTCCTTAAAAAAACAGAGGAACTCGAGGAGGAAACGTTCTTCCAAGCGATTCGTGACAGACTTTCATCCATTCCAAAAGAAGACAAATCCTGCTTTGTGTTCATTCATGGATTTAATGTCGACTTTGAAAATGCTGCTCGCCGAACCGCTCAAATACATTTTGATTTGAAATTCCAAGGTGTCCCAATTTTTTTTAGTTGGCCATCGCGAGCAAACGTCCGGCATTATTTTTCAGATCGAAATGAAATTGAATTCAGCCGCTATGTGATCAAACAATTTCTTACGGATGTCGCGGATCGCTCCGATGCAAAAAGAATTCACGTGATCGCTCATAGTATGGGCGCCGATGCAACTTGCCGAGCGATCGCCGAGATGGGAGAAAAAGGAAAGATCTTCGATCAAATCGTACTTGCCGCGCCCGATATTGACCGAGAGGTATTTCGTCGACAAATAGCTCCGCGGCTAACCAAGACAGCCAATCGAACAACCCTCTACTGTTCCAAAAATGATCTCGCGTTGCTACTGTCGAGAAACTTCAATGACAGTATGCGTGCAGGAGATTCATCTACAGGAGCACTTGTGCTGCAGGATGTCGACACAGTCGATGCATCGGATATCGATACCGATCTGCTTGGCCATTCCTATTATGGCGATTGCCTGCCACTGCTTAATGACGTGCACGAACTACTTCAAGCGTCACTCTCTCCCGAGGAACGGAAGCTTCGACCTTGGCCTGTCGACGAAGGATTGCAATACTGGACGCTACCAGATACAAATTCGCAGAAGCCCCGATAATAACCCGCTATCGCTCGCAAGCACATTCGAAAGAAACTGCGGACGGTGGATATGCCCCATGAAATGGATCAAATCGATGGCTGCTTAAACATTCCCAATTTCCGAATCCTCTCCCCAAAAAATCGACTGTTTATGTTTCCGAAATTTCGAGTATTTTGCGGCAAATTTCTTTTCTTACTTCTTATCCTAATTCCGCAACTTTCACTCGGTGACGACACAGAACGTATTCGCAAATACTTCAGTGAATCGAGCGAACCAGGGAGTACCATCAACATCCCTCCTGGCGATTATTTTCTTGCGGGAAAAGAACCAATTGAATTGCAATCAAATCGCATCATATATGCGTATGGAGCACGATTTCATTTCCCAGAGGCACTTGAAGATAAGTCGCGGAGAGTGATGTTCAGCGGCGAAAATATCTCGAATTTAATTTGGTTTGGCGGACATTTTCAGGGCAGAGTCTTCGATCCAGATGCCACGCAAGAACGCTGGCCCCCCAATGCGAACACTCGAGCTATTCTAATCAAAACATCAAAAGATAATGGTACGCAAAATCTAACCTTTCGAGATATAACCAGCGACGGTCTCGCAGGTGCAGCAATTACCGTGTTAGGTCTGGAACGTCCGCAGAACGAGCGCGTAATAGATTTTTACGCCCAAAATATCCTCATTGATCATTGCAGCCTACTGCGAACGGGAAAATTCATGTGGGATTACGGATATCTATGGCAAATCGCAGTTTGGCCAGAAGATTACCCTGAAACCAAACAAAAGCTAGTAGAAAAATACTTTCGCAATGATCTGGTCAAAACTAAACTCATTATGTTGGCAGGCGATGACCGAGTTCAATTCAACAATATTCCCCCACTTCCGTTGTCGATCGTCCGCCACCCAACCGAAACTGAGCGTGGTTATGATTCGCTCTGCTTTTTCGGAAGCGATCTTCCTGCCAACATTATTCGCGGCAAGCAATATTTTGTAATTGAGAGTACACCCACTTATATTCGCATCAGCGATAAAGTTCAGGGTAAGCCAATTCAGTTTGTATCGAGTGCCGGCCCCGAAGCGAAACTTATTACGAACCTCTTTCAAGCCCATTTAGCTCTTTACGCGCCTATCGGTAGTGGACCGGGGAAAGGTGCAATCGATTTAGTCGGCTGCCAGGGTGTTACGGTTACGAATTCAGTACTCAGCGCTTTGGGCGATACGATGCATATCCAAAAGAGTCGAGACATTGTCTTTCAAGGCAATCGAATCAGCGGTTCACGAATGGGAGCTTTTTTTCTCGCCGAGTATTGCCAAAACGCTACCATTCATGGAAACACTGTCGACGGAACCAATGGTTCACGCGTCATGAGCATCGAGAAATCATGCCAAGACGTCATTGTCACTGGTAATACATTTCGAAATGGTGGTCGAGGCTCTTGGATTAACCAACCTCGAAACTTCTTATTGTCGAACAATATATTCATTAACAATACGACAAAGTGCGAACCTAATCCAATGCGTGGAAGAAAGAGTTTTCTCACGGGTGACTATGAAAATTACTCTGAGATCTACTTCACAACATACGAACCTAAAGGTACATATCACAACGTCAAAATTGTCGACAATATATTCGTCAGTGGCGATCATGCCACTCACATGATCCACTTCGCATCTGGTGGTTCAAACCTTGTCGTTCAAAACAATACTTTCGATGGGCCAGTCCGCGGAGTCTCATTCGCAGAAGATGCCCAAGCTGTATTTATTCAAAACAATCAGGGAATGGATATTTCAGAGGCAGGCTCATATCCAATTCCAAAAGCAAAATCAATCACTCAGGAAAAAATACCCTAGGCTCTGTTTCTAAACTGGTCTTTTCTTAAACCTATCAAGTATGCAATATTGATTGGAATAAGGAGAAACCAAGATGCGTCATGGATTGACTGATGAGCAATGGCACGCGATTGAAGATCTATTTCCAGAACCTGCCGTGACAGGACGACCTCCTGCGAATCCTCGGCAGATGCTGGATGCA
>JBIKMB010000231.1:0-9226 GCA_044359485.1 Pirellulaceae bacterium
TCTGTTCGGCACATCATCTATACGATTGAACCTTCCGTTCATCGCTTTCTGGGAATCAGAAACGACCGACAACCTGTTCAACTACCTGAATAGTTTAAAGGACTTCTGATATCATGCGCTATTGTCTCCTTTGGCTTTCCATAGCTGCTTCGATGAGTCTTGGCTGCAGCGACGCGCCATCACGTTTAAAACAACAAACGCTAAACGCTAGTTCCGTTGCAGCAGAAGCGATCAAAGCCAATGATAAAAATGGCGATGGCAACATCTCGGCTGCGGAACTCGACGGAATTCCCTCCATAAAAAGCGATTTATCGCAATTCGATTTAGATAAAAATCAATCGATTGGCGCGAGCGAAATCGCTGCCCGTATCGACCGCTGGCAGGCCTTGAAAGTCGCCCTGGTTCCATGCAGCTTTGTCGTAAAACTCGATGGCAAACCATTGGCTGATGCTGAAGTAAAATTAGAGCCGGAGCCTTTTCTTGCTTCTAACCTCCCCATGTGCGCCGGCAAAACAGATGCGGGGGGGCGAGCCTCACCAAGCAAAGCCGAAAACTCAGCCGGCGATTCGTCCGCAGGTCTAACGGGCGTCCCGCCCGGCCTATACAAATTGAGAATCACTCACCCTAAGCTGAACAAACTCCCCAAGTACAACACCGAAACTGTTCTGGGACTGCATGTCGCCCCGGACAATCCCAACCTGATGTTGCTAGAGTTCGATCTATCTAGCAACTAAAGCTTTGCAGGACGAAATGCTCCATTCGGCTTATGTCCTGCACAGAACTTATCGAGTGCCGCTAGCGGTACTCAGCCTGCTAATAAATGATCTCTACGCATCTTTTTGCAATTAAAACCAATCTCAACGATCAATCAATCGAACTACGATTTATCGTTCGATCCTTGAGTGGGTCCCCGTTTTTTCGCTGAAAGAGGATGGCTTGAAAGCGAGCGATGCTCTTCTAATCCAATGATCTTCAATTCCTTGCCGGCACGCTTCGCCTCGTCTATCGCCTGATGCAATTTTTCCATCACTGTATGATCCACCAATCGCGTTCTTGATAAATCCAACACAACGGAATCATACTCCTTCAAATTTTCTTGAATCACTTTAGCCAGGCCAAGCCAATTGGAGAACACCGCCGCGTGATTGACGATCAGTAGCATATGTTGCTCGTCCTGAACAACCCCCTGCACATCGGCACGAAAGATATTTTTGATGGGAACCCCATTCCACAAATGAAAAGCAATTTCTGTCCCAATGCCTATCCCAACCCCGATTAGCAAATCCGTCGCAAGTGTCGCGATAATAGTGACAACAAAGACGATGAATTGCTCACTGCCCACCGAAAAGACACGCACGAATTCGTTGGGATTGGCAAGCCTAAAACCGGTGTAAACCAGCATCGCTCCCAAGGCCGCCAATGGAATTTTGTGAATCAGCCCCGGCAGTAACAGCACGAAGGCCAGCAAGAATAAGCCGTGAAACAAATTCGCGTTTCTCGTCCGTCCTCCACTATCCACATTGGCTTTGCTGCGAACAATCTCCGCAATCATGGGAAGACCACCGATCAGTGAGGACAGAAGATTCGCGAAACCTACCGCCAGCAACTCCCGGTTATAATTGGTTTTTCGCTTCCATGGATCCAGCAGTTCAATGGCCCGAGCACTCAGTAAAGACTCTAAGCTACCCACCAGACTAAACAGAACGATATACTTGATTCCAGTTTGAGTTGTAATACCACGGAAATCCGGCAATGCAAAAGCTTTAGAAGCTTCTTGAAGGACGTGTGGGATATCTACCAAGAATCGAGGCCCTAGTTCAAATTCTTTCGTGGAGTCCACGCCTGGAATCTTAAATGGCAGACTGTATTTATGCCAATGATCCAAATCCATGAACAATCCCATACAGAGCGCTACTACCAGCACGATAAACTGTGCTGGTACTGCCTTTAACTTCTGACCTCGCACGTACGGGAAACCAAACAGAATAATAAGGCTGATCAGACCAATCAATGCGATTCCAGGGTTCATCTGGGTTAAGGCATGCGGAAAATCCCGCAACAACTCTAACGGTTCCGCCCCCTTGGCTGCTGAAACCCCAATCACCTCATAAGATTGTTTAGCGATGATAATCAAGCCGATCGCCGCGAGCATACCATGCACTGGTGTCAGCGGAAAGAAATCAACCCATTTTCCAATCCGAACCAGCCCAAACAATATTTGTATCCCGGCGGAAACAACCCCTACTCCAAGGGCAAGTTTATAACCCACCATCATCTTTTCTGGATCACTTAACCCCTCGCCAAATTGTGCCCCTAGATCCGTCACCGCCCCAACTACAATCACGATCATGCCCGCAGCCGGACCTTTGATCGTCAACTCTGAATTGCCGAGCAGAGTGCAAATGACCCCTCCGATCACGGCTGTCCAAATTCCCGCAATCGGCGGATAACCGCTGGCACGCGAAATCGCGAGACACAATGGCAAGGCGATCAAAAATACTAAAAAACCTGAAATCACATCGTTGCGTAAACTCGACATACGAGTCGGTGGTGCCAATTCCGAAACGGGATTTGGCGAAGTATGCTCACTCATTTTCTGCCCTCCAAGCTGGAGCGATCAGTCCGCAATTTTCATGCCAGTCAATAGAAGTGACGTCTTAATAATTCTTCAGGCTCTTTATTACGAAAATTCAGCCGGTCCAGTTTCAGTCTTGCGTACCTTCGCTGTCAGCCCGACAACAAATTTCGTCAATTGCGAGTCGCTTCTATTCACTAGACTAGCCAATCATGCCATTTACAACATACCCTAAGTAATGCCGTGCAGCGTGGGACACCCGCATTTCTTACATGAGTGTAATGTTTCTTTGAATTCTACGTTCATGCTGTCGACTTAGAAACTTAAAGAGCAAGACTTAATGCCTATCCACGTACCAATAGCCGCCTTGGGTTAAGCCGCGGTAGTGAGCATTTACTGCTCATCCTGACCATCGTCTGCCCAAACATTTTTTTCGATTTGAATACCAAGATTGCGTAGTTTATGCCGTAAACTGGTGCGAGTTATTCCCAAAATCTTTGCCGCCTTCACCCGATTCCCTTCCACATGATTCAATACACGGGTGAGAACATACTTTTCGATAAGGTCGATCGATTCTTGGTATAAATTATTACTGTCCTCCAAAAGTCGATCGGTTACGAATTTTTCCCAAGAAAATCCCGCCTCGCCTCCGAGTTCCTTCTCAATTTTCTCTGTATCCGCTCCGACATGGCTCGGCAGAAAATCAGGCAGCAAAACGGTTCCATTCATTTTCAGCACCGCTTGCTTGAGCACACTCTGCAGCTCTCGAACATTTCCCGGCCAACGATAATTCTTCAATCTTCGATAAGCCTCGTCGGTAATCTGGACGTTGCCTTTTCCTAGTTCATTACCGATTTTACTGCGATAGTATTCTACGAGAGTTACGATATCTTGCCCGCGTTCGCGTAAAGGCGGTAGCTGGATCGTGAATACGTTGAGCCGATAGAAAAGATCGCTTCTGAATTTTCCCGCTTGGATCAACCGTTCCAGGTTCGCATTGGTCGCCGCGATAACTCTTACATCCGTTTTTACTGTCTCACTTCCACCAAGACGCTGAAATGTCTGATCCTGAAGCAATCGCAATATTTTGGACTGCGTCGATAAGGGCATATCGCCAATTTCGTCTAAAAAAATCGTCCCTCCATCACATTGCTCAAACTTGCCAATTCGTTGTTTATCTGCTCCCGTAAATGCGCCTTTTTCATTTCCAAAAAGCTCACTTTCCAGCAGTTCCTCTGGAATGGCTGCGCAATTGATTGCCAAGAAGGGCTTTTGACCTCGCTGACTATGTTGATAGATGGCCCGGGCAACCAACTCCTTACCAGTACCACTTTCGCCAAGAATCAACACAGTCACATTTTGACAAGCAACACGGCCAATCGATTTATACACTTCCTGCATCGCGATACAGCGACCATGTAGAATGTCCCCTTGTGAGCTGACTGTCCCTTCATTGTCGAGCAACGCAGGCGTTCGCATCAAGCGACTGGATTCAATCGCCTGTCGAACAATTCGTCGCAATTCTGTAAGTTCCACGGGTTTAAGTAAGTATTCATAAATCCCAAGTTTCATCGCCTCGATAGCCAATTCGCTCGTTCCATGCCCAGTGATCATAATGACTGGCACCCGCGAATCGATCGATTTGAGTTCCTCAAAGAGCTTTAATCCCTTCGAATCAGGCAAATGAAAATCCAGCAGCACGACATCCGGTCGCTCGCGTATGAATTCGCTTAGCCCCTCCGCACCCGTCTTAGCCGTGCGTACCCGAAGATCGGCATCGCGAAACGCTTTTTGAAAGGCATGACGTATCGAAGCTTCATCATCGATTAACAATAAGTCCGCCATTATCTATCTCGCGCCACTTTGCATTACAAGCCCATAGGTAACCAAATAGTAAACGTTGCACCTCCGCCGGGTGTGCGCTGAGCATCAATAACTCCTCCATGCTCCTCAACGATTCTCCGACAAATGACCAAGCCTAGTCCAACTCCATTTTCTTTGCTGCTGCTAAATGCCTGAAACAGACCTGCTAGAATTTCATCGGTAAAGCCAATACCATTGTCAATCACCGCAATGCGAACTCCGTCCCCAGTTGCTTCGGTCCGAAAGCTTAGGGTACCGCCATTGGGCATCGCATCCAAAGCATTGATGGCAAGGTTGACTAAAACTTGCTGCAACTGAGCTTTATCTACAACTAATTCCAGATGACCACTCAAGGCTTCGATGTTCAAGGCCACATGCTGTTTTTTCGCGCGACCGCCGATCAACTCAACCGTACAATCCAGGATGGCACCGAGCCAAACCTTGCTTCTTTCCGGTTTAGGTAGCCTTGCGAATGCCAGAAAGGTCTGCAATGACCTCTCCATGCGGCGCACCTCACTCTCGATAATCTTCAAGTCGGATCGACTTAGAACGCCCTCTTCTTCCAAACCCGTTTGGACCAGCATTTTGACCGACGTAAGAGGGTTCCTCAGTTCATGACCAACGCCAGCCGCCAATTTCCCTAAAGAAGCTAATTGCTCCGAACGAACCATTTGGGTTTCCCGAACATGCAACTGCCTAATGGTCGCTACAATTCGATCATCTAGATCTTCCAACGCCTCATGCAACCCACTGAAACCCGCATTTTCTCGAATCAGTACTTCTGGAGATTCGGGAGATAATTTTCCTGCGGCATCATGAATTTGAATTCGTAATTTATGGATAGACTTGGTCAAAAGTCGAGCCACTGTATATCCAAAAAAGCCACCGGCGATGCAACCCAGCAAGCTAATGCCTCCTATCCCCCACGCTAATTGACTCAACACTCGCTCGTGGGCTGTCGTCACAGTCTCAATCTGTTTATCGTTGTACGCTTCAATCTCGCGAACAGGGAGCAGAACATTAGACTGCAAAAACTTGATCGCCACCGCCTGTTTTTCCTCCCCTTCCCCTGCGGTGGTAGCCACAGAGCTTTCCCACATGTTCAGATAACCGGCGAATCCGTCTACGATGATACGAACCAAACGCTGCTCTTCCGCATGATCCGCGAAATCCTGTATCGCTGATATCTGTGTCAGCGCTTTCGAATGCAATTCGGAAACATTTTCAACTTGATTCGACTCTAAAGCCACCAACGTATTCAATGTTCCTCGGAAATCGGCCGCAGCAGCACGACTAGATACATTCTCACGCAACACACTCGTGATTCGTGATTGCTTAAACAATAATTCAACAGCCATATAGGCCGCTAAGGCTGTCACGAGCAAACCGGCTGCAAAGATCGGATAGACGTACCGAATACCGATGACTTTCATCCACACTCCATCAGAAACGCAGAAAGTCTAATTGTTGTATTTTCCCATTCTATAACTCTCCCCTTACCTCACCATTGCCAAAACAATCCCTAACTCGGTTTCCAATCAAATCGACAGACGCTCCAAGCTTACTTTCTAGAAAGCTTTCACCCAACCACCTTCAGGCTTTCGTTCATGGAGCCCATCTTGGCCCCACGCGGAGATATGAATCCAACTATTGCCAACCAGGTTCTTCACGATGCCATGACGTTCTATCACTCGATCAATTGCTTCAGTTCCCGCATAAAGCACCACGGAAAGCCGCAGCGGTTCGTGTTGAAATTTCTTCCCATCATGCACCGATTGCCATGGTAAACCCGTCTTTAAATCCCCACCATTCCCCTCGAGCACCCCAATACCACCGACAACACTATGCAAAACCTTGTTGCCACTGCCGAAGGCCTGGGGATCTACGGTCGAAAAATAATACTGGGTATTAATCCAATGCGCGACGACCACTGGAGCGGTCAATACAAGTTCTAGGATTGAGCCATCAGGATCGGTCGCTGGATCGTAGCTATGCAAAAATGCGCGCCCATCAAAAATACAATTTTTAGTAAGGCCCCGCGGAGCAGCAATGAACGCAGCATTATTGACTAGGCCCCACTCCGGTCGTACCTCAGACCAGTCCATAGCTCTGCGATAAACATTGTCGTGCGCAGGATTACCAAAACGAAGATTGCGTTCCTCTTGAGCCCGCTGGGTTGCCTGCGGAAGCGACAAGCGAATCGCGTTCATCTCCTCCCTAGCAAATGAAGGAATCCCATCTTCCTCAAACAGACTGATTTCGTCTGTTGTCGTATTATGCAAGCCAGCCACAAACCAACATTTTTCGGGGATTACCACCCCAGAGATTTTCAAAGATGCTCGAACGTCTGAATCATTGAGAAGCTGCGCTGCCAGCCGGGCATTGCTCTCACCAGAGTGACCACCACACGCCCCGCAATCCAAACTCGCCTGAAACGGATTGTTGGTCGAATGACTTCCGTGCCCTACAAAAACAACCAGCGAGGCCAAACGATCCTTGATACCAAGATTATGAAGTATGCCTTTTGCTAACTCCACTCGCTGAGCCAAATCCAAGTTGATTCCCAAACCATTAGGTCTCTTCAATAATAGCGAGCGTTGTGAATCACCCTCGCGAATTTGATCTTTGTCGCTTGCACGTTTCGCCAGCATGGGAAGCATACGCTGTACAATTTTTGGTAGGTAGGAGACTCCGAGCGATTCGATATAGCCGAAACAACCCACAGCCGATGTAGTTAATCTTCCAAACATCGCGCTCAGTGATGCGTTGCGTTTCGTAACCGCTGATTCCCCACAACCACAACCTGCGCTAGCACAAGTTTCATGCACCAAAAACTTAGGACTTAACAGAACAGGGCATTGATTGGCCGCACCTCCACCTTGCGATGAATGAAACTGGAAAGGTAAACCAAAAAATCCAGCAAATCCAAAGGTTTCTATCTCTGGCGAGACCGCCTCAATTTGCCTTCGCAGTACCTCCGATCGCACATCGATGCAAAAAACCATCTGCGTTCGAAAAGTAGACTTCTGCGGTTTTAATTCGTTCGAATCTTGCGATAGCAATCTTTTCAGACGACTACGGTATTGTTCTTCACACGCTATAAGGCCAACATATCGCGCCAAATCCGAGACCAAGCGACGATGATTACTCGTTTCGCACTCAGAGTTTGGTAACTGCTCCGGCCATAGACGGAATGTATAGCGTCCCGCAAATTTTTGAGTCAAGCAAGCATCGTAGGCCAAGCGTATGGCCAGCAAACCAACGAGGTCATTATCTTCCAAATCGATGTCCACCACACCGAACTGCTTACCTTGAATGTACGATGCCCAACCGACAACCGAATTCCATTGCGCTAACAAGAATCCTTTCCAGTGCATAGCGGGCACGTCAAACCACCGTAGCAAAGCGACAATGCAATCGATGGGCGATTCGGGCAATTCCTGAATAGCCTGCCTAAATCCCGCTATCCCAAGCCAATCCATCCGATAATCAACTTGCTTGAGAGCTTGCCAAGCGTAGTACAGCCCGCGCTCTTTATACGGATGATCCCAACTGGTTCCTTCTTCCGCATAGTATGCACTGCAATGGCGAGAAATCTCCTCAACAATAATGCTTTCCCAACGCAGACTGCTGGTATAATCTACCTGTTCGGCAAACGTTCGATACTCTTTGGAAAACCTGGTCTCACCACCTTTTTCGGTTTCCAAACTTGCGATTATATCCTCATCCTTCACGTTGTATGCTTCTAGAAGTACCTCAAACGATTCGCGCACGCTTTCACAAGCGCGCTGCAACCCCTCTTTCGTAATCATTCCATCTACAAAATGCTGACGATAATGCGCCAGCGGCATTAACAACTCGGCATCACGAACCTTTTGAAGCTCCTGCATCGCTTGCAATAGACTCATATCGTTGTAGCCGTGCAGAGGATTCACTGCTACAAAATCTCGCAATGGCCACTGCGGCGCTAAGCGACTCATCAATTTCGGAAGCAAGTCGATTGCCTGCTGCCGTTCAGAAGATGTAATCTTCGGGAAATCGAATCGATCCTTTGAATCTCTGTCAGGATTTGTCATAGAAGAACTAGACATGACCTTCCTTTCCAATAATCAAAGAGTTTATTTTCGTTTTTTGCTTCGAGTTAAACAAAGCGATGCAACGATGCACAATGAGGTCCAAATACAACTCATTGACCATGTGCGCGTAGAGCTTGCGAGTAAGAGGAAGTTTTGGAGCATAATCTACCAGGAATTGGACGCCCCACAGCCCCATGAATATTAGTGCAACGTAAGCCGATACGAAGCCTTGCCACAGGCCAAATTCTTTCCCCATCGCAGGAAGCGAACTTCGAAGATACCACTGAGCCAGCAAGGTCATTCCAAAAAACAGTCCCCCCAAAACCAAGCTCGCCCCCACCGTTCGCCATAAACTGCGATAGGCGACCCAAACTTGCTGAACTAGAGCGTGAACCGCCAAGGCAAAGATAAAAATTAACGGCAACTTATTTAGTGAAATCAAATCCTGGAACCACAAGCCAAGAAAAGGTATCATGACTCCCACAAAAGTAATCAGCAAAACGCTTGCCGAGCTACCTAAAGCAGTATTGAGCGGAATTTCTTTTTTAGCAACGATCGCTGCGGAGCGCTGCCCCAATGTTCCAGCGCTCAAAAAAGCGTTCGACTTATAGAGCGAGTGTGCGATGATATGCAAAAATGCAGTAGAAAAAGCTCCTAATCCACATTGCAACATCATCATTCCCATTTGGGCGATCGTCGAATAGGCCAGCCC
>JBIKMB010000434.1:0-2563 GCA_044359485.1 Pirellulaceae bacterium
TCGGGACTCATGGGAGGAAGTTTGTCGAACAAGGAATCGGATTCGATCGATGAACAACGCGTTGTGCCGCGAGGCGGCAAACGCGATGAGGATGAGAAGTAAGCTCAGAAAATTCCTGATCGCTAAGGACCGATGGAAGCTGCGCGACTCTACAGCATGAAATTCTAAGATCGCTGCCTGCCGTGGCAATTACGCCAGTCTCTAATTACCTGAGCAGGGCGTTGAGCATTGTAGCGATTGCATCGGTCCGATCGTTTCTTCCGCTGATTACGGCGCCGTGTTTATTTCTTAAAACCGGCTTGATCGGTACAAGGCCGCCGCGCAACACATGCTGCCTGCCGAATCCGTATCTTTTGACTGAGCGATAAAGCTTATCCGATCGAAAAAGAGACTAACGGTTCTTCGGAGGCAGCACTTTTGAAGTACCTTTTCGGAAGTGATATTACGCTCCGATCTCATGAAATCCACGCTTAGGTTTTAGTCCTTTGAGCAAAGATAAACCTTCCAAACCAAGGCCGCCCCTGAAAGTAAGGGACTTGGAACGTCGCATTCTGCTGTCTGCGACGTGGATGGATGTTGCATCGACGGAGGAAACCACGTCAAATCCGCCCGTTGATTCTACAGATAACTCCTTGATCAATAGCGTCTTATCTCTGTTCCAGTCCTGGATGGTTCAATCTCCTGACTCCTTTCTGGCCAACCCGCCAGAAACTCCACCGCTAGCTTCGGATTTAGAAGACATCACGTCTGTTCCCGCTTCCCAAGATCAAGGCAATGAGCAGACCGAAGCAACTGGCTTCGTTGGCGATAGCAGAACGGTTTCAGATCTTTCTAGTCAATTGGAGCCTTCTCCTTTTTCGGTTGCTACAAATTCCGTCACCGAAAATGCTTTAACAACCGCACCACAAAATTCATCGAGTTTAGAGAATCTCGTAATCCTCGATCAGCGGGTGGAGGACTCACAGACACTTTTAGCGGGACTGGGACTTTCGGATTACGCCATTTTACAAATTGATAGCAGAGAAGATGGGCTATCCCAAATCACTTCAGCCTTGCAAGGCTATGCGCCGCACTCGCTGCAAACTATCTACCTGATCACGCACGGTAGCGATGCTATGATCCAACTTGGCGATTCGTCGATCACTGCGGAATCGCTCAATTCACAGTCATCTCAACTTGCGAGTTGGAACCAAGCGTTAACCGAGGATGCTGATATTCTGATTTTTGGTTGCGATGTTGCCCGAAGTTCCGCTGGACAGCAGTTACTTGAGCAGATCAGTCTATTGACGGGGGGAGATGTCGCCGGTTCGATCGACGCGACGGGTAACCAGCGTTTAGGCGGAGATTGGGATTTGGAATTCAGCACCGGTTCGATCGAGTCGCGTATCTCGGTTAACTTTGATCAACTCGACAGCTACATGTATCTGCTGGCTACGGGTACTTCTTCAGCTGATCTTTTAACCGGTTCGAGTGTAACCGAGACGCATGATGGATTGGCGGGTAATGATATTCTGCTGGGAGGTGCGAATGTCGCCAGCGATGGGCAGTTTCTGAATGGAAACGTTACCGGTAGCTTTACAACATATTGGGCCGGTCAAGCGTTGGGCGGTTGGAATGTAACTCAAGGGTCGATCGATTTATGGAATACTACCGAGGTGATTTCGCCGACCGGTGGACGAGCGATTGATTTGGACGGAGCGGGGCCAGGCGCGATATCTCAAACATTGACTACGGTTATCGGAAATACGTACGCAGTTCGATTCTTGATGTCAGCCAATGCGACTGGGGCAGTTACGAAGGCGCTTGAGTTATCCGTAGGGGGTAACATATCGGTCCATTCAATCACCACAACATCGGCACACTCTATCAGTTCAGTGGCGGGATGCGAATGGTATGAGCAGTTATACACATTTACTGCTACAAGTTCGTCGACCACGATTCAGTTTCGCAGTTTAAATACGTCGGGAGCCAGCCCCGCACTCGCCGAAGTAGTCGTCGCTGACCTGACTGCGAATAACGGCAACGACACACTCAATGGTGGAGCCGGTGCAGATACGATCATCGGTGGTGGTGGCAATGACATCATCAATGGGGGTAGCGAAAACGATTGGATCCGTGGTGGGCGCGGCAATGAAACGATCGACGGCGGGACGGGTACTGATATCCTCGTCTTCAGCGGCTCGCGAAGCGACTATCAGGTTTCTCTATCAGGTTCAACCTACACCATCACCGACCTGCGCGGTGGATCGCCTGACGGAACGGATACGATCACCAATATTGAAACCTTCCGCTTCCTCGACCAGGACTACACCACAGCCAACGTCACGCTCAACACGCCGATCGTTGAGACCTTTGAGAATGGATCTCTCACAGGCTGGACAGGCGGAGCGATCGTCTCGAGTAATGCAGACTACGGATCGTTCCTCACTTCCGCGACCGCGATGAACAACCCCAATACATCTACGGGTGCTCTGGGGATTTACGACTCGCAGGATGTCCACAAGACATTTAATCTTTCCGGTAATCAGACCTCGGTCACGATCAGCTTTACGTTCAATCAAAT
>JBIKMB010000435.1:0-2545 GCA_044359485.1 Pirellulaceae bacterium
CTTCAACGGCTTGTGCATTGGCTCGATAATCTTGACGCAAGACATCGCGTGCCAGCCATTCCGATTCTTTGCGGAGCATACGATGGTAAATGTTTTCAAGCAGTTCCAACTGCAATGAATCTTCCGGGTTCTCCTGGGGTTCGATTCCATCGACCAAAAATCGGCGTCCTCCATGCACAAGCTGTCGATACACAAATTGTTCCAGCATGGGTAAACGCCGATTTAGCTCGGACTGCCAAGCATCCCAATCCTCGGCATCCATTTGGCTTCTCAGAACTCGGCGGCCTTCGTATCCCAGAAAGGGTAAGAGTGTTTCGGGGCGTTGATCCGCCGAGAATATCTGCTGCGGTGAAAGGAGTCGCAGTGGTTCCTGCCGCAGTGGCCAGCGAAACATGCGGTCGGCGTAATCTTGATGATTCTGCAGATCACCTCGACTGCTCAGGTCGATAATCGCTCCATTTGCTGGGCCAGCGCGACCGGCCTGATGCAGCCAATGCAACCCCAGTTGCGTTTTTCCAACGCCGGTGGCCCCCACGACAACCGTAAGAGTGCCAGGCACCAAGCCACCCCCTAAAGCTTCATCGAGTCCGGGGATTCCAGTAGTTTGCCGATTCATCAAGGAAACCTATTTTGATCCGATACGATAGAGCGCGGTTCTAGTGCGAAGGATCAAATGGTTATCAACCACGACCGGGCTAGCCATACAACCATCATCGAGTTGGTTCTGAGCAATAAGGTTTCCGGTGCGATCCGCCGAAAAAATATATCCTTTACCGTCGTGGTCGAAAAGATAAATCTTCTCTTTGACTGCCATCGCAGAAGCGCTGAATTCGCCCCCTAACCGCTTTTGCCAAATTTGCTCGCCGTTACTAGCATCGATACAACTCGCGATTCCATCATCATCCACATTGAAGATGAGATTGTTGACTAAAACCTGAGAGGGCTTGCTGCCGATGCCACGATCTTGTGTCCATAAAATCTTATCGGTCAAATCGAGTGCAGTTTCCGATGTGATTGGTTTCAAGGCAAATAGAGTCGCTTTGCTGAAGCCGGAATTGATAAACAGTGTCTCACCGTCATACATCGCTTTGGCAGTCGTGGAAAATTCTTTGTACCGGACTCGCCATAATTCCTTGCCGCTAGCCGGGTCATAGGCCATCGTCGCTTTAGACGTTGGGCTGATCATTTGAATTTGACCTGCGACATCGATCAGCGTCGGCGTTGCATATGCTTTGTGCACGTCTCCATCTTCGGTCCCATAATCAATCACTCGATCGATCTTCCAGACGGTTTCTCCCGTTTTTCGATCGAGTGCGACCACGTATTTATAATCGTAACCATCCATGTGAAAAATCAGGAGGTTGCGATAGAAAATTGGCGAACTACCAGGGCCTCGATAGTGATTGCAGGGCAAATCTTTGCGTGTCCAAACCACTTTGCCATCCGCTTGATTCAAGCAAGCAGTACCGTACGCACCGAACGAAATATACGCATATGTCCCATCCAACAGCGGCGTTGGCGAGCCGTAACTGTTCATTTTATGGTGATCAACCTGGACGGTTTCATTCTCGAACAATGGAATGTTCATCACGGTTTTACCGCTATCCAAATCGATAACCAAAACCGACATTTTCTTCCCGTCATCGGAGGCATTGCTGATCCAAATCCTATTTCCCCAGATCACTGGCGATGACCATGCCCGGCCTTCAAGTGGCAGTTTCCAAATCACATTTTTATTTTCGCTCCATTCCGTTGGAGCGTCCGAGCCGCGTACGATGCCATCTCCTGCCGGCCCTCGAAATTGGGGCCAAAAACGTGAGCCTGCAGCTTGAACCTCTGCAGAACTCCACGCCCATTGGTACTCAAATGGATCGGAACTCGACTTGGAATCATCGCCCATCCAACGGCTAAGGTAGGGCTTCACCGCAGTATTCCAGCGGTTATATCCCTCCTCGTTCAAATGAAGATTATCGTTTTTGAATAGGGCATCATCTGGTTCGCCACTTGCATTGAGCGTCAAGGGGGTGACATCCAGAAAATGAACGGCAGGCCATTGGCGGCAAACCTGCGCTACCAGAAGATTGGCTTTCTGGATCTCCGGCCAATTGCTCCAGCGTTTTTTACTCGGCTTGATTCCAATCCACAAAATAGGAGCGTGTGGATAACGCTGACGAATACGTCCCAGTATTTCCTCCATCTGCTCAGCATGCTCAAGAGCGGATTTGCCAGCGTTCAAATCGTTATCCCCGCAATACATGACGACACCGCGTGGTGCAACGGCTGGGAATAATACATCAAAATGGTCGGCAACATCATTCAGAACTGAACCACCAAAGCCATGATTGATGCAAGGAAAATCAGCAAAACTTTGCTCTAAATTCCACAAGCGAATGGTAGAGGAACCGACAAACAAAATCGGATTCTCTACTTTGCTCTGACTCAAATGTTCTTTGATCTTGGAAATCTGATCAGCAAAGCGGGGCCCCTTCGACTCGTCCTGAGCAGTCAAGTGGGCCGGGCCCGATATAACGGTGCAGACAACGCA
>JBIKMB010000053.1:0-29910 GCA_044359485.1 Pirellulaceae bacterium
TGTTCCCTTGAAGTGGTCATTTGGTATACTGATCTCCTAGAGATTCCTATCTCGCACAGGGGACTTGAACCCCATAAACCAATGCCCATGACGGGCGTACCCAAAGCGTTGGACGCGGAGCCGCCGATCGCGTCGTTCCTGAAGTCAATGTTGAGTGGCGGCGGCCCGGTCAACGCAAACGTTATTTGGCAGGAGTGAACACGACGGCATGAACGAATTGCGGCAGTTCGTTGAGGCAAACGATCGTTGGTTTCGCGGCCATCTTCCCGAATCCGACGCGAGCCTTGATTCGGCGGAAGCACAACTTGGCGTATCTCTACCTCCAGACATTCGATGGGTGCTCCGTGATTTTGGATACTGGCACGCAACAGGAATATCATCTCTGGACGAAACCATAGAGAACACCATCGCTGCTCGCGAGCACGTGAATCTTCCTCATCGCTATATTGTGCTATACGACCATCAAGATGGCGGTGTGATTCTGCTCGATACGGAACCTAATCCAAGAACTGGTCAGTTCAACGTCTACGATTCAGGCTGGGAATCCATTCCCGATGAACTTGAACGTGAAATTGTGTATGATTCATACTTGGATTACGTGAAAGAGGTACTCGCAGGACAGCAGGACTTCATTGCTCCTGAGGATATTGACTACGATCCAGCTCGATACCGAAACGCGTAAAGCCAAATAATCGGGTATCGGCCACATTTTCGATACCGTGGTGAAGAGAACGGCATCACGATCACTACTATTCCAGAAGACCAATGCGTCGAACCCGGAGATACCTGTGATGCAATGATCACCTTTCTACGACCTGACCTTCAAAACTCAAGGTTGCAGACTGGTTCATCGTTTATGATTGCAGAGGGACGGAATAACACTGCTCACGGAATGATTACTGAAATACTCGAGGACACGATGATTGACCCAAACCCTCGCAAAGAGACCGTAATCTTTGTCGACGTCGACGACACTCTCATTCGATCTTTTGGACCCAAACAGATTCCAATACCGAGCGCTATTGACTACGTTCGGGAGATGTTCAACGCCGGAAATGTGCTATATTGCTGGAGTCGCGGCGGTGCTGAGTACTCGCGAGACATTGCCACGAAACTCGGCATCGCGGATTGCTTTGTATGCTTCCTACCGAAACCAGATGTGGTACTTGATGACCGGCTTGAAGACTTGCTTGACCATTGCGAATTTATTCACCCAATGAACGCAGGCCGGACGCAGAAATCGACGAACAATCCGATGAACCTAAGCGACGGATCGGGCGGTTCCTGAAATCAACATTTTTGTCCGCCGCTGGGTTATCGGTGGCGTTACGGCTAGGAGTACCATCCGCTGAACGATCCCAATCCATACGCATCTCCGACGACAAGACTGGCTTCAACTTTGGATGTCGTCGAATCTGCTAAAAAACGTCTTGCTCGTCCGGCAACGGCCCTTATTGTGATGGCGTCGATACAATCTGTGTATCCGGCAATTGTCCTAGTTTGTGGGGTTTTCTGGTTTATGGGTGGAGGACCGTCTAAGATTGAATCAATAATGCTGCTCATAGCATCTGCTCTATTTAGTACACAAATCGTGATCGCAATCGGTGCCGCCAAAATGGGATTCCTGGAGTCGTATGCTATGGCGCGGACGGCTGCTATACTTGCATGTATTCCGTTCGTAACTCCATTCGTGTTCGTTGGCATCCCATTTGGCATCTGGTCTCTAAAACTGCTTGCCGACCCAGCAATCATTCGGGCTTTTCATACAGCTCACGAGCGACAAGAATCGGCATAAATCAGGTCGCCGCCGCCATTGCTGACGGCAGCCCCACACCACCTAGCATGCGGGTCCGCCTTTGCCCCCTTCGATACACAGTGCGGTTCCGCGAAGAGAAGCCTCGTACCAGAGTTGCTTTAATGACACCAAGCCTTGTTGCCCTAAGTGATCCAATACAGAGCCACTCGTTAGTCATCGCAAAGCGTAGTGCGGGCGTACCAGACATCCGCCAATATTTCTTGCGACGGATCGCGTGCTTGACCGCCATATCGAGAGTAACGCCCAGCGCAACAAGATGTTTTATCTTGGTTCGTGGATATCGCCACCGTTTCCAGTGGCATATCCGAATACGTCGTTTAAGCTAACCATCAAGGTTGGTCATAGACGACAAATGACTGCTCGTGACATGGGACGACTGATCGCGCTGAATTCATAGAGTGCGTGCTTGCCGGTCCCAAGAGACCACGCAACAATTAATCAAACGAGACCCGCGGGCTACGCGGATTCTGAAATAAATTGGTTTAATGCGACCCGGTAAACCGTTCTTTATGCTGCAAGAGTACATCGATCCATGAAACGTCCTGAAAGAATGGCGCTGGCTCACGAGACTGTCGAACTCGTTGAACGAGGTTACTACGACGTTGCCGGCACACGAGTCGATATCAGCGAAGCTGTAAGAATGTGCCATCATGGCACAAAGTGCTTCGCTCCTGAAGAACTCAAAGCCTTGCGTGATCGAGTCCTGGCTCAGCCATCCGATAACTTCGATACCCAAATTGAAGTCGTCAATGAGACCACTCTTTCTGGCTTATCTCGAATTCATGATTCGCCGCTCGGCCCAGTTGCAATTCTCAATTTTGCATCCGCCAAAAATCCCGGTGGTGGTTTTCTTAATGGAAGCGAAGCTCAAGAAGAATCACTTGCTCGAAGTAGCGCCTTGTATTCGTCGCTCCTCCAGGTGTTTCATTTTTACGAATCACACCGAAATTCACCATCCTATCTCTATTCTGACAGTATGATCCTGTCGCCAGAATGCCCCGTTTTTCGAAATGATGATGGCAAATTATTGCTAAAACCGCAGATGGCGAGCTTTATCACTAGCCCGGCCCCGAACTACGGTGCAGCAGCCGATAATCGCTCCATTGAACTGCCACTTATCCCAAAAGTTCTACATGACCGCTCGGAATTGGTCCTGTCACTCGCTATGGCTCATGGCTATTCACAAATAATTCTCGGCGCGTGGGGCTGTGGCGTATTTCGCAATGACCCCAATGTTGTCGCGATGGCCTTTGCGTCGCATCTGCTTGGTAGATGGTCTGGCAGATTTCGGCGTATTTTATTCTCAGTTCTCGATTCATCGACCTCAAAAGAAACTTTTACAGCGTTTCAAAGAGCGCTACGAAGAGCCGCATGAATCGGATAGATGATCTAAAAACTTTTCAATCGACGTAGTGCAAAAGTAGACTGTGTCTCTTTTCGGAGTAAACAATAATGGCCAGAAAATAAGCTTTCGAACTTATCGCTTGCTCGCTCGGTGTGGCCATGATGTTTTTGCGATCCTCGCATGGCGAGAACTGAATGTCGCTGCTCAATCGAATAAAGTCCCAGCGGCAGATTCAATGCCGCTGACAATCCTAGATTCTTCGATCACGGTGAAGAAGGCTCCCAACCTTTTAAACCTGCTGATCTTGCACAATCAGCGTTCAATCGCATCTACATTATAGCTGGCGGATCTTTCGTTCTGATTGTCGCAGGTATTTTCATATTGGTGCTACCGCAAGGTCCACGCGTAGAGCGAAATATTTAGTAACAATTCATGGATCAAAAATAGATCAACAAACCATGTGCGAAACGAATCTTATCTACTACCACACTCGAATCAAAATTCCATTTTGGATTTTCGCAATAATGTGATCTCCAACTGCGAGGGTGCCTAAAATTTAGAGACAGGCCAATTCAGTATTGTCGGCAATCATAATCGCCCAGGTCCAAACACCAAATCGTACACCGCCGAATTACACCTTCAGCCCAAAGCGAAGCCCATAGCTGTTAAGCACCAAGCATTGTCCTCCTTTCGATTTCAAAATGCACTCTGCATTTCTCACTGCTGGCGGCAAGATTCTATCGATGCTGTTTTGCTTATTGGGGTCCAGTCGTCTCCAAAAATAAAGGTGTATTGGGTCCTATCGGCAACTGAAATACAAACACCCACAGATAAAAGAAAATTGTCCAGGTTATCAGAAACAAAACCGAATAGGGAAACATCAAACTAATGATAGATCCCATGCCGAATCGCCGATCATAACGGCATGCAAATACGAAAATCATGCCGAAGTAGGACATCATCGGCGAGATAACGTTGGTACACGAATCCCCGATTCGATAAGCGCACTGAATCAACTCTGGGCTGTAGCCCAATTGCATCATCATCGGAACGAACACGGGTGCCATAAAGGTCCACTTCGCACTTGCGCTACCCATGACTAAGTTCACAGAGGCACAAACTAGTATAAAGACAATGAAAATTCCGGGGTTATCCATACCAAGATCCTTGATGACCTGCGCACCACTTACCGCCAGAAGCGTGCCTAGGTTCGTCCATTCAAAAAACTTGACAAACTGCGCTGCGAAAAACACCAGCACAATGTAGGAGCCCAAGGATGTCATCGATTTTGTCATCGATTGAATAATTTCTTTGTCGCTGCGAATCGTCCCAACAACTCGGCCATACACAAGACCGGGTATCAAGAAAAACACAAAGATGATGGTCACAATCGCATTGAGAAATGCGGGGCCCTTTTTGACATCTTCGATGATCCCTAGAGCGCCAAAACAGGGCAAATATTTGGCGAAGGCTGGAACGTTGGGTTCCGCAACCGAACCGATGGGCCAACATAAATAAAGGGACAATAAACCCAATAAAATAACCGCCCCACCCGCCAGCCATAAGCCACGTTTTTCCACTTGGCTCACCTTCTCAAGCTTCGGCTCAGCCAGCCACTGAGCATCTGCAAATTCTGGATCGAACTTCCCCAACCGCGGTTCGATGATCTTGATGGACATCCAGCTTCCAATCCAGGTCAGCAAAAAAGTGCTGGCAAACATGAAATACCAATTGCAAGCTGGACTAACTCGATATCCCTGTTGCCAGATACCTGCTGCCTCGGCCGTTAATCCCGCCAATAATGGATCGATGGTTCCCAAGAGCAAATTAGCGCTGTAACCACCGGATACTCCCGCAAATGCAGCCGCCAAGCCAGCTAGCGGATGTCTCCCCAGAGAATAATAAATTGCAGCACCCAATGGGATTAAAACGACATAGCCAATTTCAGAAGCGGTGTTGGATATGATTCCCGCAAAAACAACTGCCACGGTCACAAATTCACGGCGAACACCAAATACCATGGAACGTATGGCCGCAGAAAGCAAACCGCTATGCTCGGCAATACCAACCCCCAGGAGGGCAACCAGTACAGTGCCCAATGGTGCGAAATCGGTAAAGTTTTTCACCAAGTTCGCAGAGATCCGCCGTATGCCTTCTGGAGACATTAGCGATACAACTCGAATCATCCCATCGGGAGATCGATCCTTGGCAGCTTCCCCACGCGGATCGATTACGGACCAGTCCAAGTAAGCGCCGATGCCGCTCAGCACGATCGTGAGCAAGGCGAACATCGCAAAGAGCGTCACAGGATGGGGCAAAAGATTTCCGACCCACTCAATCGTTTTTAGAAATCGATCGATCCAGGAACGTTGACTATCATTTTGCTTCTCGTGCGACATAGGCTAGGCTTTCTGGATGAGCATCGACATTGATTCACGGTGACCCAAGTATATCGCTTGGTTCCGCATCCCGCTTTATTATTTTTGCCAGGAAACCTGACAATCCCGCTACCGCCCATTCGTTCAACAGACCACAACTTTATCGCGAAAAACTGGGAAAACCAAAGCTAACGCCGAGACGGATCATGATTTTCAAGTCCGCGTAGCGGGTACTTCGCGGATTCGCTTGTTGTATAATTTCCCAGCCTCCGAAAAAGAGCGGCTACGCAATCCTTACCCGAAATATTACAATCCCCAGCGACATCTTCGATTTAGCTTTTGGCAATGACAATGCAAAATATACTGCAATTCGATCTTACCGAGGTAGCAAAAGCAATCGCTACCCAATTAGGCCTGGAATCTCGGCAAGTGACTGCCGCCATCGAATTGCTCGATGCGGGAAACACGATTCCTTTTATTGCCCGCTATCGCAAAGAAGCCACTCGCGGACTGGATGAAATCGCTCTGCGATCGATTGAAGACGCGATCGATAAGGCTCGAGATCTTTTCGACCGCAAGAACACGATACTCAAATCGATCAGTGAACAGCAGTTGTTGACTCCGGAATTACAAGCACAGATTTTAAACTGCAGCGATTTACAAACGCTTGAAGCCCTTTATCTTCCGTTTAAACCGAAACGCCGAACGCGTGCAACTGTTGCCCGAGAGCGCGGACTGCAACCACTTGCGGATATCCTGCTGAAGCAATTAAAAATCGGAATTCCTAAACGTCAACTATTGCAGCGTTACGTCCGACCTGAAGCAGACATCCCAAATGAAGAGACCGCCCTGGCAGGCGCTATGGATATTGTCGCCGAAACTTGGGCCGATGACGCAGAGATACGAATCTGGCTCGCCGACTACGCCTTAAAATTCGGCCGCATCGCGTCCCAAGTAAAACGCGGTAAAAAAGATGAAGCTACTAAGTTTGAAATGTACGTCGATCATAACGAGGCAGTTGCCCGCGTACCCTCACATCGCTTTCTCGCGATGAAACGAGGTGAAGAGGAAGGCATATTGCGTTTGAGCCTCGAACTGGAATGGGATCGTATCGCAGGCAAACTTCATTCGCATTTCGTCACCAATCCGCAGTTCGAATTCTATTCCGATCTGCAACAAACCGTTACGGATTGTTTCGAAAGGCTACTTCAGCCTGTAACGCAATCGTCTCTGTTTCAGATACTTAAGGAGCGAGCAGATAGCGAAGCGATCGCCGTCTTCGGCAAGAATCTGCGTGACCTTTTGCTTGCTCCACCTGCCGGACCTAAAATCACCTTGGGAATTGATCCCGGTTTTCGCACAGGTTGCAAACTGGCTGTCGTTGATCGCACGGGTCAATTCTTGGCTCACCACACAATTTATCCCACGCCTCCCATGAGCGATACGTCGACTGCGACCAAGACGTTGCTGGACCTCATCGCCAAATACAAGGTAGAACTTATTGCCATTGGTAACGGTACAGCTTCGCGCGAAACGGATCTATTTGTCGGTGAAGTCATTCGTGCGCACAATTTAACGGTAACCAAGGTGATTGTGAGTGAAGCGGGCGCGTCGGTTTATTCGGCAAGCGAATTGGCTGGCAAAGAGTATCCGAATTTAGATGTGACAGTTCGAGGTGCAATCAGCATCGCGCATCGTTTGCAAGACCCCCTGGCGGAATTGGTTAAGACGGACCCCAAAACCATTGGAGTGGGCCAATATCAACACGATGTGAATCAAACCCTGCTGCGCAAATGTTTGGAAAGAGAAGTAGAGTCTTGTGTCAATCGTGTCGGCGTCGATTTAAATACGGCCAGTGTGTCATTGCTGTCTTACGTTTCCGGTATCGGGCCCAAATTAGCCGAGAATATTGTCAAATTTCGAAACGAGAATGGTCCGTTCCGCAGCCGCGAACAACTAGTCCACGTCCCAAAACTTGGACCGAAAGCCTTTGAACAGTCCGCCGGCTTTTTAAGAATCCGCGATGCGGAACAGGCACTGGATAATTCGGCCGTTCATCCCGAAGCCTATGGCGTTGTGAAAAAAATGGCGAGCCATCTCGGTGTTCCTACAGGCGCTATTGTTGGAAATGCTTTACTTGTGCAAAAGCTGAAACCGGAAGATTTCGTAAACGAACAATTTGGTTTGCCCACTCTAATCGACATCATGGAAGAACTAACCAAGCCGGGGCGAGATCCTCGCAAAGAATTCTACGCGGTAAAATTCTCCGAGCATGCGAAATCTATTGACGACTTAAAATCGGGTATGATCCTGGAAGGCGTCATCACCAATGTAACTCATTTTGGCGCGTTTGTTGACATCGGTGTCCATCAGGATGGCCTGATTCACATCTCGCAACTCTCGGATTCATTTATAAAAGACCCCAATGATATTGTCTCGGTCGGCCATGTGGTCAAAGTCAAAGTCATGGAAGTAGACATCTCCCGCAAACGAATATCACTCACTCGTAAGTTCTGATCCAACATGGTCCATCCTACAATGATTCAAACACCATCTATTTCGTTATAGGCTTTGCATGAACTACTCTCATTTCCTCCTTATCACTACTCTGGGATTTCTCTGTACTTGGTTCGATAAACATGCGACAGCCCAGATAGCTTCAGATCCGAAATCTTTAGCTTCCACGGAACCTCTTGTCGCTTATGTTGGCACCTTTAGTTCGCCACTGAAAGATACCTTGCCAACTCAAGTCGATTTGCCGCCGGGAAATGGTAAAGGCATTCATATGTTCTATGTGGACCGCCAGACGGGAGCGATGACACCCGCAGCGATTTTTGCGATGGGCAACAGCCCAAGTTGTCTTGCAATCGATGCGAGCGGATCTCGACTTTATTCGGCCAACGAAACAGATCGCATGGGTCCAAGTAAATTCGGTAGTGTCAGCGCGTTTGCAATCGATCGCACGACCGGGTCACTGGGACTGCTCAATACTCAAGATGTAGGAAGCCAAGGTCCTACCTATGTGAGCCTTCATCCCGAAGGTCGATTTGTATTCGCCGCCAATTATTTTGGAGGTTCGGTTACTGTTTTGCCCATCGAGTCCAACGGTAGTCTTGGAGAAAAAGTTCAAGTAATGGAAGACCACGGTACAATCGGTCCCACGGTCGCCACCCACGCGCCGCCTGGAAGCTTTGCTTTCAGCGGCCACGATCGCACCCATGCGCACATGATCCAGCCAGATCCCACGGGTAAGTTTGTTTTGCATGTCGATTTAGCATTGGATAAGATTTTTGTATCGACATTCGATAAGGAGCAAGGAAAACTCGCGCCTCATACCGATATTTCGCTGCCGCCTGGCGATGGCCCGCGACACTTCCACTTTCACCCCAACGGTCGATGGCTCTACAGCATCCAAGAAGAAGGTTCGACAGTAGTGCTCTTCGATTATGATGCCCAGGCCGGTAAGTTGACTGCCAGACAAACGATTTCAACTTTACCTACTGGGTTCCAAGGTAGCAATTTTTGCTCTGAATTACTCGTGTCCCCTGATGGTAAATTCGTTTATGCGGGTAATCGCCTGTACGATTCAATCGCTATTTTTTCGGTGGGTGAGGATGGTCAACTCAGCTATGTTGGCGAGCAATGGACTCGCGGCAACTATCCCCGCAGTTTCACGTTGGATCCAACCGGCAATTTTCTTTATTGCTGTAATCAACGCGCAGACAATATCGCGGTGTTCCGGGTGAATCGCAAATCGGGACAGCTGGAATTTACTGGCCATTTCGCCGCTGTCGGTAACCCTTCGCATATTGTTTTTCTAGATCTGAATCGCAAGTGATCCAAAGAATATTACCCTCGAGACAGGAACCGTTTCGCATCTACCAGAAATACCCTTGGATGCCTGTCAGCCTAACTGCCGGCAGCACTGTCGGCATTGGCTACCCGCCGCTGAGGCTTGGAGATCAGAGTCAGAGGTGGGACCGTTGTTGGACCTCCGTGAAACGTTCGGCCAGTAGGTAAATAATGATCAAACACAAAAACTCCATGCTTGGAATTGCCCGCTTTGATGCATCGCAAAATAGCCGCATTACCACACTCGGGACATTGCACGCGAAGTCCATGTTGATCCAATAATTCATGCACCATTTTGGCAAACGCTTGGTTCTCGACAAGTGAGCCAAACTCCCATCCTTGAAACTGCCGGAGCCGAGCCTCCATACTTCGCTTCAACGATTCTTCATAACTTTTTATTTCCCCTTTCAATTGCTCCACCGCCATCATTGCTTGAGCGATCGTGGCAGCGGGGAGATTGAGTCGCTGACGAAGTCCAGCGTGCAAGCGATCGGCGGCGACCTGCAACGTTTGCAGCAAGGTGCGTTGAAAGACTGGAGTCAACTGACCTGGATCCAATTGAAAGACCAACTCGATCAACGCGATGGTTTCACCCCAATGCACGACCGGCGCGAAGGCTAGTGAGTAATTGACCGGGTTGCTCGGATGCCCCATACCCTTGGCTTTGGGAGCCATGAACAAGGGACTTCGCTGTTGCCATGCGAACTGAACCAACCTCTCATGTTTTCGATTTTCGGCCGCACCAAACGAAATAGGCTCCATCTGGTGCCGCAGAGCTAGCCACGATCCATGACCTCCATGCGGACGCAACCAAACCAAGCCTCCCACGGCTCCATAGTGGTTGACCAGAATAGGCAATACCTGCTCCAGAAAAGGCTGCAAGGTGACATCGCTCGCCTGAACCTTTTCGAACTTTTTCAACCAGCCCATCGATTGCCATCGCTGCACCAACTCCCCGCGACCACTCCAATCCGTCTCGCTCGCTCGAACCGCAGAATCTTTTGGTGGACGGGATATTGACATCGAATTGCATTCTCTTCAAACGGACATGCTTCTCAGGAAAACTCTGCCTCAACCCTCTGCATCGCTCAAACGCGATATCCGGCGCGACTGCGGCAACGGATACAATCTCAGTAATCTCTGGATACCCTGCAGATGGTATGACTTGTACTTTTGCTGGTCTCGAAGTGGAAAATGGGGACAGCACAATCGTGCAGTTCCAAGCCCACTCGGTTGCCAGCCCAGCAAGATTTCATTCTGCTCGACGAATCCCATATGTCGAGAAAATAGCCATTCCATTTCACCCATCTCTCCCAGTCCGACTCCCTTACATCCCCTTTGTAGCGATTACTTCGACTTCGACGATGGAATGGGCCAAAAGGTTCCGATCGCCCACTCTCGAAATGCTTTTGATCTTCGGGCTAATCCGTAAAAAATGGGGAATTCGGCGAGGGAATAGCGATTTTTTTGTTTATACTTTTTGTTTAACCGTGGGGAACTTCTCGAACAATTCCGTATCCAACGCCTAGGGATAGATAGCACCGCATGCCGAATGAACGTTTCAGAAGCGACGAGAAATCGCCGATGTCGTTTTGGGGTGTCGATCCCCCTCGATGCAGTCGTCTGTAAAGAAAGATGGACCCCACCGGTTTGAAGCGAGGATTTGGGGACACAGATAAAATTTCGGGTTCGATGTTGGCTCGAACTGGTATTCAATCGACCAGTTCAGGGGATTTTGGGAACTTTTCGGTAGCGTTGAAGTAACAGGTATCGGTTAAGCAGACGTATTATTTGAGCATTACGCAGGTTAAATCGGTTTTCCTCCCTTCGCCACTCTGGCGGACTTGGCGAGACGACTGGATTACACGTTAGTAGTTTTGGGAATGACTATGTCGACCAATCAGGCATCGGTAAGTCAAGAGACTCTGGAACAAACAAAATCGTTGATCAAAACGTTGGTCAATGAGATATCGGATTTATCGAAATCAGATATACCCGCCGATCAATTTTATCCTGGAGTACTGCACCGCATCGTACAGGCACTTGCGGCAATCGGTGGTGCGATCTGGTTGTTGGACGACCAGCGTCGGCTTCGCCTGAGCTATCAACTCAACATGGCAGAGAATCTTAACGACCAAGAGAGTGAAGACGCACAGAAACATGGTCGCTTGCTCAGTCAGATGCTCAATAATCGAGCATCCGAATTGATCCCACCGGGTGCGATGATCGGAGAAGAACAACTCGCCGGAAATCCCACGAAATATTTGTTGGTGATCTCTCCCCTGGCGAGCGACAAAGAAATCGTCGGCATGATCGAGATCTTCCAGCGTCCGGAGGCACCTCCTGCCACGCAGCGCGGCTATCTGAGCTTCCTAAAGCAGATGTGCCAGTTGATCGGTGGTTGGTTAAAATCGCAAACGCTTCAGAGAGTTACCGGTCGACAACAACTTTGGCAGCAAGCGGATCAATTCGCACGGCTGGTACACAACAATCTCGATCTCCGCGACACCGCATTTACCATTGCCAACGAAGGCCGTCGCTTGATTGAATGCGACCGAGTGAGTGTGGCGACTAGCCATGGCCGCAGCACCAAGGTTGTGGCGATCAGCGGGCAAGACACGATTGAAAATCGTTCGAATATTGTTACCGCGCTCAATCGACTCGCCACCCGGGTTGTCGCTGCAGGCGAATCGCTCTGGTATGACGGAACAACCGACGATATGCCACCGCAGATAGAAGAAGCGATCGAGGAATACGTCGATTTATCTCATGGACGCACCATAACGGTTCTCCCAATTCGAAGTCCGGAGCAGGTGGTCGAAGGAGATATTCAATCAAAAAAGACCTCGCAGCGCGAAGATAGCACGCAGCGTCCGATTATCGGAGCTCTGATTGTCGAACAAATCGAAACGCAATTGTCGCGAGAGACTTTGCAATCAAGAGTGGATTTGGTTTACGAACACTCCTGTCGCGCTTTGGCAAATTCACTCTCGCACAACAATCTATTTTTGATGCCCGTGTGGCGAACACTTGGCCGAGCGACATGGATGTTCCGCGGAGATGCAAAACAAAAAACGTTAGCGATATGCGGATTGATTGCCGCAGCCCTCATCGCCATGTTCGTAATCCGCATCGACTTTGATTTGCGTGCCAACGGCGAACTGAGACCCTCAGTCGAACGCCAAGTCTTCGCACTTACCGATGGCGAAGTCGAAGAAGTTCTGGTGGATCACGGTAGCATTGTCAAAGCGGGCGATCCGCTGGTGCGCCTCAAAGACACCAACCTCGAAGTGCAGATGGAAGAAGTCAATGGCAAGCGACAAACGGCCATCAAGCAAAAACAAAGTCTAAGCCTCCAGCGCCTCGCCTCAAGCTCGATGACAGAGTTAGATCGAAATCGTCTGGCAGGTGAAGAGGCGGAAGTCGATGAACAACTTCGAAGCTACGAAATCGAAATGAAACTTCTTCAGGAAAAGAAAGCAGCCCTGGTGCGTACCGCGCCCATCGATGGAGTTGTGGTGACTTGGGACGTGAAAAATACTTTGAGAGCTCGTCCCGTTCTGACCGGCCAAGTTTTGATGGCGATCGCAGATCCATCGAAAGATTGGTATCTCGAATTAGAAATGCCCGAAAAACGCATGCTCTACTTGGATCGTGCCGTCAACCAAAATAAAGGTAATCCGTTGAAGGTCGAGTTTGTACAAACAACTAACCCCAGCGTTCGATTCTCTGGAACACTGAGCGAAGAAGAAGTTCATCAGAGAGCAGAAGTTCATCCCGACGAAGGAGCCACCGTTAAGCTCAAGGTTACACCTGATACCCTCGAGGGTTTAAGTCGTCGTACCGGCGCGCGTGTTACCGCAAATGTGAAATGCGGCAAACGAGTTGCTGCCTTCGTTTGGTTCCATGAAGTGGTCGAGTGGGTTTACGCCAATCTATTGTTCTAGTCAGTCTTGCTTGAACTGGTATCAACCATTTGCATTTGCCGTCGCAGTTTTTATACCTTTAGGTGTTGCAATATGAATCGATTTGTAACTCTTTTCTGTGGAAGTTGTCTGATCGTTTTTTCGGCGGAAAGCCAAGCGCAGCAAACTTCCATTGTCTATGCACGAACCGCAAGCGTGCGTTATGAAAAGAATGTGGAAATTCCTGCCCCCTCCAGCGGCTTGATCTCTGAGCTGATCGTTGAAGAAGGCAAATCGGTCGTCAAAGGAGAGGTTCTAGCCAATCTCGATCAACGTATTGCAAAAGCGGAATACGAAGTAGCCATTCAAGAGTCGGTCGCAGCCGAGAAACAAGCGGAAGATAACTCGAATATCCTTTACGCCAACAAAGTCTCGGAAGTCGCGAACGCGGAATATGAAAACTATCTCGAATTGTTCCGCAAAGGCTCGACCGCAGCTGCCGAATTGCGACGCAAAAAACTCGAAGCCGAAAAATCAAAGCTGTCGATTCGTGTCGCCGAACTTGAACAATCCAAAAATATATCTTCCTCCTTAGTGTCTAAAGAGAAAGTAAAAGCGGCTGAAGTGCAATTAAATCTAAGAAAGATTACGGCACCCTTTGATGGTGTCATCGCCGAAACGCACTTGAAACAAGACGCCTGGGCCAGAGAAGGAGACAAAATCATCACTCTGGTCGCCATGGAAGAACTTCGAGTGGAAGGGATCGCGCAGGAAGGTTTAGAAAAAGTTGCTCCTCATACGCTCCTGGGCGCTCCGGTCACCATCGAAGTGATTGTCGCCAAGGATAATCCTCCGGTTGTCATCGAAAGCACCATTGGGTTCGTGAGCCCCATTATTTATGGCGGAAGCGGAAGCGGTCCCAAGGTTTGGTCCAAAATCAAAAACCAACAAATAGATGGCCAATGGATTCTGCGAGATGGCATGACGGCCACCATGAAGATCAAAGTGGGCAGCCCCAAACCAGCACAACCCGTGACCCCAAAGTAATTCGTTGGAACCTTTTTCGAATTTTTAAATCTAAGATCGCGATCGTTCGTTCGAATAACGCACCGGAAAAAGCACTCTTCCCATGACAACGATGGCTGAAAGTTTAGTAAACAGCGCGTCGCGGCCGTTGCGAATACGCAAACGGCCCGATCTGGAAGCGCGTCGCCATCGCTATCATGGTCGCTCGTATTGGGTCGTGAAAGAACCCGTTGGACTGAACTATTTTCGTTTCCATGAAGAAGAGTACGCTATCCTCAACATGCTCGATGGCGAGACCAGTCTGCAAACGATCAAGGATGAGTTTCAACGCAAGTTTGCGCCCCAGCGAATTACGCTGCAAGATCTGCAACAATTTATCGGTATGCTCCATCGCAGCGGCTTGGTTATTTCGCAAATGAATGGACAAGGCCAGCAATTACGGCGTCGCGGTGACCAACGTCGACGCAAGGAATTGCTAGGTAAATTTGCCAATATCTTTGCGTTACGATTTCGCGGCATCGATCCCGAACGAATCCTAAATCGCTTGCTTCCTTGGTTCGGTTGGCTGTTCACGCCCGCCGCACTTATTGGAACTCTCTGCCTTGCCTTATCAGCTCTCATGCTGGTGTTGCTGCAATTCAAACAGTTTCAAACTAAACTCCCCACGTTCGAACAGTTTTTTGCTGCCGAGAATTGGATTTGGCTTGGCCTTACCATGGCTGCAGTGAAAGTGATTCACGAGTTTGGGCATGGATTAAGTTGTAAAAAATTCGGTGGTGAGTGCCATGAGATGGGACTGATGCTGCTGGTGTTTACCCCATGTCTCTACTGCAATGTATCCGACTCATGGATGCTGCCCAACAAGTGGCAACGCGTCTTCATCGGCGCTGCGGGAATGTACGTTGAGTTGATCCTGGCCTCCATCGCAACATTCGTCTGGTGGTACAGCTCTCCAGGCTTCGTCAATTATTTGGCCCTCGCCGTTGTGTTCATTTGCTCGGTTTCCACCGTCGTCTTTAACGGCAATCCATTGCTGCGTTTCGACGGTTATTACATCTTGATGGACATTCTGGAAATCCCCAACCTGCGACAGAAAAGCACCGAAGTGCTGAAACGCTGGTTCCAGAGCTTTTGCTTGGGCTTGGAATTGCAAGACAACCCATTTCTTCCCCAACGCAATAAATTTTGGTTTGCTGCGTTCACCATCGCCGCGGGTATTTATCGGTGGGTCGTTGTCATCGGAATCTTTATGTTTCTCAATAAAGTTCTCGAACCCTATGGACTAAAGCGGTTAGGACAGATTGCGGCATTTGCTGGACTAATCGGCATGACCGTTCAACCGATCATGGCTACCTATAAGTTCTTCAAAACGCCGGGAAAGGCCAACAAAATGAAACGATCTCGAGTCACCGCTACCGCGCTGGTAGCACTTGCAGCCCTGGGAATTGTCGCATTTGTACCCTTTCCATTCCATATCGATACCGCTGTAGAAATTCGCCCGACCGACGCTTACAGTATTTATTCCGTCGTTCCGGGACGGGTCGTGCAATGGCATAAACGACCAGGCGATAAAGTCGAAGAAGGTGAACTGATCGCCACCCTGGATAATATCGATTTACGCCTCAAAAAAGTCGCCTATGAAGGTGACTTTAAGGTTGCCGAAGTTCGACTCAATGTCATGGAGAGACAAAGCGTTCTAAACAGAGAAATGCTCGCCCAGGTTGGAGCTCAACGGGAAATTCGCGACGCTGCCGAACAGAAACTGCGAAATGTCGAAGAGCGTACTGCCTTATTAGAAATTCGCAGTCCTGTAAGCGGTATAATCCTCCCTCCCCCCAACAAAGACTCGAAAAAAGATGGAACCGACCGCCTGCCAGCGTGGAGCGGTAACCCGTTTTCTGCCGAAAATGAAGGAGCCTATTTGGCTGAATCGGATTTGATTTGCTTCGTGGGCGACCCGGAGAAATCGGAAGCTGTTTTAGTCATCGATCAAGCGGATATCGATCTTGTGAAAGTCGGAAACGATGTCGACATCAAACTCGATGCGGCTCGTTTGGAAACTTTCTCCGGAAAGATCAGCTTAATCGCGGAGACCGAAATGGAAGTCGCGTCACCGAACCTTACCAGCCAGACCGGAGGTCGACTTGACTCAACAATGGATGAGTCCGGACAACTTCGCCCCACAAGTACCTCGTATCAGGCCATGGTACCTCTCCCCAACTCTGCCAAAGAGTTTCGAGCAGGTTATCGTGGTCAGGCCCGAGTGTATGTGAAGTGGAAGTCGCTCGGCTGGAGATTGTATCGATTCCTTTCCCGTACGTTTCACTTCGATTTGTAATCGTTGGATTCAGGGAAAGCTGATATTGTAAAATGTGTTGACTTTTCATTTTGGAATGAGTATTCGGGAGTAAAAGAAATGGCAAACGAAGTAGAAGCGGGAACCGCAGCAGCTCAAGCAGAAGGTGCTCAACGCCCAACCGTTCAACCAATTCAGGTCCAAGTCAAAGATGACGATGCACAGGCATGCTACGCAAATTTCTGCCGAGTCACCGGTTCCCCTGAAGAACTGATCGTTGACTTCGGTTTGAATCCACAACCCGTTGGCGTCCCCAAGGACCCCATTCAAGTGAAACAGCGCGTGATCATGAACTTCTTCACCGCTAAACGTCTCTTGGCCGCTTTACAAATGTCCGTCCAACGTCACGAAGCTGTCTTCGGCGTATTGGAAACCGATATTCAAAAGCGATTGCGAGTTCCCAACCAACAGGGTCAATAATTAAAACGCACCAATCTCCTCAGGTAATTTATACCATTCAGGCCGATTGCCCGAATGGAATTACCGCTCTTACGGAGGTTGCATTCAAAAAACTTGCTCGAATCTGCGAGTATCGCAAGGGCATTGTCGACAACGACAATGCCCTTTGCTTTTAGCCCAACCTAGGCCATCCTGCGACCGCTTATCGCAGCATACACAAAGTTGCGTTCAAGAAGCCCCATCCAGGGAGACAAAAAGGAAGCTAACAAGTGGCGATACCTCCACCGGGTCAATCTTCCCCCCGCCTTAATTGTCTCCACCATCAAATGATAGATAACCAAGAATGGAGCATGTCCTACCGAAGGAGCAATTCGATAAGACCAATCTTCAATCGAGCAGATCTCTCCACCAAACTCTCGAGTCGCTTGGGCCAACAAATCAATTTCACACAATTCGGGGACAGCCCAGGCATCACACCAAGTCCGAACCATTTTCCTTCGCCACGCGTGAATCCAACCCGTCGCAGGCAAGGGCCCCTTGAGCATAGCATCGACGATAACGAAAGATCCCCCTGGTTTCAATAACCGCATGATCTCGCGCATCAAACCGCGCTTATGCTTCCCTTCTGCATAACAAGAGCTCTCGATCAAGCAGACCGAGTCGTAATGGCCAGAGGGTAACTTGGAAGACTCATAATCACAGCAATGCCAATGTATTCGCTCATGATGAGCCTCAGAACTAGAGAGTTTCTTACCTATCTCAATCTGATTTGGGCAGAGTGTTATCACGTCAACTTCAGTTCGGTCCCATTGATCTATCATCATCCGCGCAGTTGCGCCGGTGCCCCCACCCAAATCGGCGACCCGCATGGGTATTTCCGCGCCACTGCAAAGTCGTCGCATCACTTGCGAACTTAACTCTCGCAGCATGCTTTCCCGCTGAAACGGGTTGAGCCCCCAGCGCCAGTATCCAAAATGCATATGGAAATCTCGGCTCCAGGCCCCATAATCCAATGTCGCCGCCGAGTAATAATCAGTAATCCGCTGCAACCGTTCACGCGAGTTATCACTCTGCTTGTACTCCGTCGCAACTTCCCTACTCATCTCTGCACCTCGCTGTGAAAGTTTCAGCGTTTAGACCGTAAGTGCTGGAGAAAAGCAACTATAGAATTATATCTTTTTATAAATATATTATTAGTTTTTCCTATTTATTTCCTACCCACCGTTTTTCAGGTCCTGAGTACCGTCAACTCGCCGTTGGCTTGGCCGATCTAAGGCATTACAATAGGTTCAGTGAAAAACTAGTCGATACGATTAAGCCTGTAGGAATTGAACCATGGCTTTCGTCCAACTCAGTCTGGATTGTCCAACCTGCGAACAAGCTCTCCATCTGGCTCGCCTCGGCGTACAAGCGGGCGTCCATTGGCTAGAAGCTGGCACAGGCTTGCTTCTCGGATCCGGACTAGAAGGCATACGCGTTTTGCGGCAGGCTTTTCCAACACATCCAATCATCGCAGATACCAAAACCATGGACGGTGGTTATCCGTTGTCAAAATGGTGCGGTAACGCAGGTGCCAACTATGCCGTCGTCATGTCCAAAGCGGGCGAACATGTTATCCGTGGTGCCATTCGCTGCCGCGAAGAGTTCGGTACAAAAGTTATGGTCGACACGATGTATGAAACAGACCAACTTTCCGTTTGTAAATGGTGCGAAGATCTCGGTGTCGACTACCTAGTACTGCATCTTGGTTTTGAAGAACGAGCTGCGGAAGGTCATCGCAGTCCGCTCGATTATCTCCACCAAGTCCGAAACGCTGTTTCTTTACCGATCCAAGTGGTTGGCGGATTATCGGTCGAAGATGCCATTGAGGCTTTTCAATTGGGAGCCCATAGCGTAGCCATCGGCGGACCAATCGTTCCCAGCGATGAAGGCCCTAAGATGATAGAACAACTGCAACGTATTGTCGCCGCCGCTGAATCAGCCCGCTAAATACCAACGAGTTTCAAGCCTGCTTGATCCCCCGCTTCTCGCCCAAAAACGATCGACGCCCTGCTTCTCCCAGCGATTCATCCCACAGCGAGTCCACCTCCAGCGTCAATTTCTCCCACAGCTTCGCCTCTTTTTCGGCTGGATCTCAGGCAATGTGTCCCGAATGCGACTTATCCTCCGAACGGGCATTACTCCAGAAGAACACCCAAACCGCACCGACCAAGGTTGCTAAAAGAAGCCAAAACCACTGCCAGTTTACCTCGCCTGCTTTGTCACAATACTGATACCACACGCCGGTGAGCAAATATCCGGCTAAGCTACCAATCCCGGCATGCATCAATGTCAGTAAAGCTTGAGCCCGAGTTTGCCACTCTTTAGGCACCTGCTGCGATAAATAGATTTGCGCGCTGATAAAGATAAATGTATAGGCGAAACCATGTAGGGCAACACCGATCAACAACAATCCCGCCCTATCACTTGCGTAAAGCACATAACGCACCACTCCGAAGATCAACCCTAGACTGATAATGGATTTAAGGCGCCACTTTGCAAGGGCTCCACCAATAAAGAACATCACCCCCACCTCGGTCGCCTGCCCAAGTGACATCCAAGCGCTGGTCGATTGAAGTCCTAGATCTGCCATGCACGCGGGTGTGTACGGGTAAAAAGCAGAAAATGGAACAGCAACCAACATGACGGTAACAAAAATTGCCCGATGCTTGGAGACCTTGAGCAAGCGTATGGCATCTAAACCCAACCGCTCGCGTAAGGTTAAATGCTTTAGATTTCCAGCAGCCAACACCGGCTTCTTGGAGATAAGGAGAGTAATGATGGCCAGCAAAATCCATAACCCCGCGCTCAATGCAAACGTCTGCGGGCTTTGATCCAATCTTACAGCACTCACCAACCAACAACCTGCCATCCAGCCCATGGTACCCATAGCTCGAATCGCACCAAATTCCTGCTGCGAATTGGTCAAACGCGTCAATACAATCGAAACCGAAATGCTGTTGGTCGGAACACTGAGTAAGGATTGCAATTGAATACAAAGCAAAATGAGCCATCCGTTCCATGATGATTTCATCGCATATAGCACCAGCAGATTCAGCAGTGCCGTACCGATGCTGATCCAGCGGAGTACTTTTAGGGGTGGCACAGAGCGATCTGCCATCGCTCCGAAAAATAGAGGGGAGAGCAGGGCGGCAATCGCTGAGGCTGCAAATGCATAAGGCACCAACAACGGTTGCTCAATCGATTCCAGCACACCACCCATCGGTACGAACCAAGCAGCCAGTGCCATGCCATGCACAAACAACAGCAGCATCAACTCTGCTCTTTCAGTCCAGTTCAGTCGCTGTTGGCTCAAGCGTACTCATTCTTCGTGTTAAGTTCCCACCGCGATGCCATAAGCTATCTTTATAAATCAGCCGACCACATCAGACCACAAGCATCGATTGTGATCGTAGGCTGTCATTTTGAAAAGTCCTGCTGCTTTCCCAACTGCCTAACAGCCCCCAAAGACCGCAAGGCTCCCACCGATCAGAATGTGTTTTTTGCGAAATATTCGAGCGATATCTCCCCAAAAAAGCCTCAAAAACAGCGATTTCCGCGCTAAGCTTCAAGTACAAGAGTGTCTAGATACTAATATGGCCAAAATCCTATCTCCCAAATCCTTTTTGTCTTAACTTGAACAATGGATACCAACAGTTCACCTACTACCACTTCTCCAAATCCAGTGCCAGGACTCTTGGGCCGCTTTGGACTTGCCACCATGCTAGGTTTCGCGACGCTCATTCCCCTAGTTCTAACCCTTCTTGTTCCCCCTTGGTCCAAAGTAGATTGCCAACGCCGTCAAACTCTCTACTGGTCGGAGCGGAGGGAAATTCATTCGATCCATTTCGCGGGTTTTGATTTCTTGTTCGCTAAGGAAAAGTGGTCTCGGGAACAAACACCTCCTCATCCTTCGTCCGATACCTTTTTCAGATCGATCGAATATCAGATCTCCTATCCAGTCCTACTTGTCGAATGGACTATAGTTATCGCCATTGGCATCTTCGCCTATGTTCGACTTGCCCGACGAATTTTCTCGCCTAAACGAACATTTCCGGTTGAAGCCAAGTAAGCAGTTAGAATCTTTCTACCACGATGACGCGATATTCAGCACGCTCGGGCGAGGATAAATAGGATTTAGCGGGACCACGGGTAGTCGATTTGGTTACGAGAGTGGGTGCTTCGGGAGTACTAGCTCCGGAAGTTTCGAAAGCTTATTGGGAAACAAACGTAGGAAAACATTCCTATGTTGTTGATACGTTTCCTGGAATTGATTTAAGTCCATTTGATATTTACAGGTTGCAATCTCACGCGTGAGATTGTTAATGCAGGTCGAGAGCAAATCCTCTGCCGGATCGACTTTTCCTTGTCGATACCAAATCTCAGCCAACAAACTTAATTCCACCATTCTTAGCTGGGTCTTTTTTCTGTCTAGAAGCCTTACTAGATACTTCTCGGCTAAACTTTTGTCACCGATTGCGTACGCTATTCTCCCCAGCATGCTGTCGGTACAGGGCTTATCCCAATATTGGCCCAGATAAGCAATAAGCTGTGATACCCGCTCCTGTTTACCGCAGGCAATATAAGCGTTCATAAACCATTCAAATTTATCCGCCAAGACGCCCAGCGTATCCAATAACTTGGTTTCCTGGGGTTTCTCGGCCCGTTGCAAGATGCATAGAAAACGCTCGAATAATTCAGCAACGATAATATCTTGACTCATTTCTTTATTGGTAAGATGCTTTGCCTTGACATAAGCTTCTAACTGGGATGGCACGATAGAATAGCGCCAAAATAACGAAGGAATCACCGCAGGAACAGCCTGCTCACATACTTCAAAAATCGATTCGAACGCCTCGACCAAAGCTACTTCGGCAGACTTATGGCTAACATCGGCTTTAGCTTTCACGTAAGAACCGAAATGCTTGTCGAGCGGCCCTGCGCCTCCAAGAAGCATGGCTTGCTCCGTCTCCTTCGCTCCGCGAGCCTGCTCCAACAAATCTTCATAGACTCGCACGATGAACTCGGATGCTGGGGGTTGTTGCGTTTCGAAGAAACTTTTTCGATCTACCGTATCCTCGAAGCCCAGTAGAACTCGTCCAATGTGCAATCTCGCGACCACATCGCCGCGTCCGTCTCCAGGTTGTTCGGCTTCTGGATACCACATACTGCGTTCGCCATCCAATAGAAGCCATCCCGATTCTCCCGCCAACTTACCGCTGATTACGATGACATCGTTACCCGGATATGAAACGGACTCTGCGAAACGGAACTTATGAAGATACTCTGTTTCACTTAGATCTTTACCATCAATCTGCGGGAGGACACCATCTTGTTGTTGATTTTCGGCAACACTTTCCCGAGTAATAAGCTCCTTGATCTCCAACTCCCAGGAGCAATGAATAGCATAAACATCTTCCGGAGCACGCTGATGATTGTTCGCTCCAAATAAACAGAATGTCACACTGCCTACCAAACCGCAATCGGTATCGGCGTGATCGAGTTCACATCCACCTTCTTCCAACATTCGATATTTGATTAAGTACAAAGACTTCCGATCACCTGTAGGTGGCCAATATAATTTTCGATGGTCAACGACTTCCAGAGAGGTGGGAGGTCGACCGAGTTCATTGGGATGGCGTAACCAATGAGCAAATTCCGCTCGAGCACGAAATTCTTCGGAAACCATCGCGGAGGTTATATGTACCTCTTTCCCTAATTCGATCAGTTTCCCCACCGCTTCCATTGAATAGTTAACATCTTCTGCGAAGCGAACCAACACACGCACTCCGGCAGTGCTGCCCAAGCGTGCTGCTGACATCGCCGCCTCCAATTGAATCGCCTTGTCGACATGATCCATTGCCAAGGCCATCAATTGCGTTCGAGCAGGTTCTCGCAAGTAAGGCAAAGCGGCACTCGCACTTACCGCGTAACTGAACTCAGACGGATCTCGATTTAACAAATAGCCTTCCAAGCGAGAGTATCCTTCGGGCGAATCGAAGGGATGCAGCAGTAAACCACCCTCCTGGACAGCTCTGTTGGCACTATCCAGAAAGGAAACGCACAAAAAACCGGTGGGTAGCTTTTGACGGAGCCCTTCAAAAATGATGTCGCGATGCGGATGATCTTTTGCTAGGGTATAGAAGGTAGTGTGCCACAGAAATTCATTTGGCTTAAAGGGTATTAACGCTGCCTTCAACAGCAACTCACTTCCAAGTGGGTGTTGATACCATGCGCACATTTTTAGCAGCATTAACGTATCGCCCTCTTCCTGATAAACGTCGGGATTAGCCGACATTTCTTCAAAGATTCGGACAATTTGTGGGATGCCCTTATCATACAAAACCTTACACGCAGCAAGTTCCTGCTGGGCCGAAGACTGAAAATAGTGCACCAGTGTGGAGAGCGTCGAAAAAAGACCGCCATCTCGATAGTCTTCTGGTCGAGGAAGCTTTTGCAGCGCCTCGCAGATCACTTCCGCATCGTTGGGCGTAATTTGATATTCGTCGAAGCGTTCCAGTTCATCACGCAGATCGCGATCCATTTCCATGCCGCGGCGAACAGCCTCCGCGAATTCAGTATCTTTCACATTATTACCCTGGTTCCAGCAACGCCAAATTTCGAAATGGCTAGCACATTTCGCGCCAGCGAATTACTTCACTCCTCAGTTCCTCATCGCTGGAGTGCTCCAGATAGAAATCGCAAGCTTCTCGAGCCTTCTCTTTTTCTCCCATCAAAAGATAACAACGCGCCATCCCGAAACGAGCATGAACATAATGGGGTTGGATTGCACATGCTTTCTGGTACGCTTTCAACGCTTCGCCAGAATTTCCTAAAAGATGGTGCACTTCTCCGATGTTGTTCCATAGGTCAGAATTCTTTTCCGCAACCTTCATCGCTTGTTCGAGCACCACAGACGCTTCACGCTGTCGATCCATTTTTACTAGAGCATACGCCAGGAAGTACCACGCCCACCCTTCGTTGGGTAGACGTTTGGTAGCTTCCTTCAATAGGCCCACACTCTTGTCATATTCACCTAAAGCCACCGTCAAACGGCCATAAGCCAAATAAACGATGTCGTAGTCTGGATCAACTTCGATCGCTTTTTTGTAGCAAACTTCTGCTTCGTTTCCATCTCCGAGGGCTGCAAAACTGTTACCGCGGTTGGTCCAAGCAACAACATCATCGGGAGCCAGAGGCAACGCTTTATCGTAACAATCGATGGCGCTCTGATGTTTTCCTTGTTCATCCAGTACAAATCCAAGATTGATCCAGGCATCGGCATCTTCCGGATCGAGTTGCACTACGATCTCAAAACATTTTTCGGCAACATCAAAAGCCTCTATATCTTTCAAACCATTCCCCAGGTTGTACCAACCTTCCGGCCGATCGGGCGCGAATCGCGTACATTGCTGAAACGCGGTAATCGCATTTTTTCGATCCTCCAGCGCATTGTAAACGCATCCCAAGCAATACCAGGCATGAGCCGACTCTGGCTCTAGTTCAATCGCCTTCTTCAGTTCATTGAGAGCCTCTTCACTGAGATCGACTTCAATGAGATCAAGTGCATTTTGAATGTGCTCTTCTGCTGATGCAGCCATCTGTACGCTCTTTGATAGGGAAATTTGAAAAGAAATGGGAACACAAGAAGACTGTCTAACGATCTAGGTTGCGTTTGCGATTTTCCGAGCTTACCCGTTCTCTCTTGGGTGAAGTTCAGCATTCTCTCGATGATTTTTCAAAGAGGAGAGTCCAATCGTCAAAACTTGCTGAGCGGCCTGATCCAAAGCTTTATTCACACCGAGCAAACCGCGGATCACTTTTTCCGCCCACTCAAAATACTCTAATTGACGTTTTTGATCCCAATTCAAGGGAGGATCGACTAAAATCGAGTTCAAGTTGTGAGTTTTATCTGCTAGTTTGATGCACTTAGCCTCAGAACTTTTGTGAGGCGCATTTACGATCTGGAGTCGTTTTCTCTCTAACTTCTCTAAACTTTTATCGTCGGTGCACTCTAAGACTATGTTCATCACTCGCTCGCCAAACAACTCGCGAATTTCGTCTGCGGTGGTTTGGGTATCTTCGATGGTATCGTGCAGCAAGGCGGCGATCAGAATGTCTTCATCCTCGATACCACCCACTCTTGCTAAATGTTCGGCTACTTCCAACGGATGATTGATGTAGGGAGTCGCTGCGACATTTTTTCTCCGTTGATTTGCATGTTTCCCTGCCGCAAACGAAGCAGCCTCCAACAAACGTCTCATGCCTTTTTCCCCATATTCATCGGCCCTCCTTTCACTTCGGAAAGAAGGGCCGTTAGCTGACTTTAGAAATCCAAACCAAAGTGCATTAACTCAGTTTCTTAGTGAAAAATTCAATCGTTCGCTCCCAGGAAAGCTTCGCTGCCGCTTCATCGTAGCGCGGTGTCGAATCATTATGAAATCCATGATTCACGCCTGGGTAGTTATAGGCTTGATAATCCACACCCGCCTTTTTCAAAGCGTCTTCATATGCGGGCCAACCTTCGTTGATTCGCGTATCGAGTTCTGCATATTGAATCAATAAAGAAGCTTTAATTTTTGGCACATCCTCCGTGGCGGGCTGACGACCGTAATAAGGCACACCCGCCACAAGAGTCTCGGGAATTCGCACGGCTAGTTGGTTGACGACGCCGCCACCGTAACAGAAGCCGACCGCTCCCACTTTTCCAGTGGACAACTCATGTTTTTTGAGCGTTTCTGCTCCAGCTATAAAATCCTCTAACATTTCATCCGGCTTGCGTTTGGCCTGCATTTCTCGCCCTTTATCGTCCGTGCCGGGGTAACCGCCAAGCGGTGAAAGCGCGTCTGGTGCTAGAGCCAAAAATCCAGCAACCGCCAATCGCCGTGCCACATCTTCAATGTACGGATTCAGCCCACGGTTTTCATGAATCACCAAGACGGCAGGATACTTACCTGATCCTTTGGCAGGATATGCCATCAGGCCCGCGATTTTTCCGCCACCCTTGGGCGAGTCGTACTCGTATTTTAGAGTCTTGATGCGCTCATCGTTCTTAGCAACCTGCTGAGCCCATGCGTAGTTGGGTGTCAAACTCTGGATAAGTGCTTCCGCCGTTATTCCAGCCGCCGCGAATGCCGCCAATTTCTGAGCGAAGTCTCGTCTTGAAATTCGCCCGTGCGCGTAATCATCGTAAAGATCCAAAGCGCGTTGATCGAAGTCACTCGCCTTTTTGCGTTCCATGAATCATTCCCCAAATCATTAAGTCCAAGAACCCAGACAACCGCAGTCAGAACTCAAGCAAAGCACCGACTGCGGACAAATCCACGCCCTATTAGAAACAGTTTCCCACCTAATTTCTACAATGGTGCCAAAATCGTAATCTTGGTTCAAAATCCGCCCGAACAACCTTGCAAGGAACATCGATGTGCGCTGAAAAATGATAAGACATTGAGCGTAGCAAGTTCGGGCCCTACATCACTTTAGAACTGCTCATCGGGTGCAAAAGCTTAAGCGAGTCGTCCGATCCATGGACAGCAGATCGGTCACGAGCGGATTTCACTAATGATAGACCACATCACGTAGAGAAAACTGAGAATCAAAAATAGTATCAACCCAAAGAAATAGGAAAGCTTAGCCAACGACACCCCTTCGACCTCATCAAAGTAGGAAGCTTCGTCTCCGCTAAACTCTTCCGCGACGAAAGTAGGTGACTCCTTGATTCCCAAGGCCACCAACGCCTCCTCCATCTTCTTCTTGGCAAACTCTTCCTCTTCAACCAAATAAGTAAGATCGATTTGGTTCATCCCACCACCGCTTCCCACAAATCGCCCTACATCGGCAGCGCTCAACAACTCTTCGATCTGCGTTGCCATCGCCAACACTTCGTCGTTGCTTCGTGGATCGAGCAATTCGATATGCACCGTTAAAATGAACTTTGCCATCCTACTTCAGCATGCTTTCTTCAGCGACCTTTTATCATTTTTGGTTATGCTTTTCGCATCGGTTACCGCAAACCGAAAGAACATCTTGAGGTTGCAAAAAAGCCATCGCGATCTTTAATCCTCTTGAGAAGGGTCCCAAATCTCCGCGACATGGCGGGCATGAAAATGAACTCCATCCCCAAACTTGGCAACCGGGTGCAGAGGATCATTGGCGATCGTACCGATGAAATCCCCGAAGGAGTCAAAGCCGATGATGTCGACCCATATTTTTTCAACCTGATTATCGAATCGTTCCTCATTTTCATCTGCAAAGCGAAACAGTAGCTTGACTTGATCACCTTCTTGGAGTTCCAACAAATCGTCATCAGCGGGCGTTTGAATATCCTCAAAGTTCATCGAGAATCCGATCGCATCTTCCAAGTAATAACCGTTTTTTGGAAACTCAGGAAATGCGTTATATTTCGCTCTTCTCCAAGGCGATGTTGGCGTATCTCGCTCAGCGAACCAAGCAAAAGGCAAATCGTGTAATTCTTGAATTGTCGGATCCTGCTTGACGATCGACTCCAGAGAGACCAACTTCGGCTTCGAAGTTCCAGACTTATCGATGAATTGCCAATCACCATCGAAATCATGAATGACTCTCGCTATGAGCGATCCTTTTAATACAGGTTGTGTCACATAGCATGCTGTCAGCGGCTCATCCTTAAACTTCCATATATTTGACATACAAACCTTCTCCTAAAAATTAAAGTCAGCGACCACGCCTGATTTGCCTTAACTCGCGACGTTGCGACGCAGTCGGATAGCTAAAATAGCTCGCTTTTTCAGCTTGCTCGATTGAAATCTCGATTCGTTGCTGCTTCTTTACAGTTTCAATCGCTGCAGCCAAATGCTCCGCAGCCAGTTCCATCCCTTTGCGGACAATGTCATCTTCGCCCCAGCCTCTCTTTATAGAAAATCGATGCTGGCCCACGATATCCCCCTGATCGATTTTGGTCGTCATTCGGTGGAGAGTAACCCCCGACTCATTCTCACGATGATACAACGCCCAAAATGCAGGCGACGGGCCACGGTACTGCGGCAATAAAGATGGGTGAATGTTTATTGCACCAAACTGGGGAATCTCTAATACCTCACTCTTGAGTATATTTTTACAGATAGCCACCACGAGCAAATCGATCTTTAAATCGGCTAATTGGACCAACGAAGCTCGATCATTCATGTTCTGTACGACCGAATGCGGCAAGCTTTTCAGAACGGCCAACTCATAACTCGATCGCGCCCAGCTTTCAGCGTGAATTATCTTATGCGCAATCTGGATGCGTACCTTACTTGTCGCTACTTGCCAACCCTTGGACATGATCCCCGACCATCCAAATTCTTGGAGACTCTTCCAAATCGGCTCCTGCCCCTGACGCAGCGTATTATAAAAAAAGGTGTGTACCAACTCGCAACCCGGCATCTCGATCAGACGCCTCAGCACCGGCAAACTATGTCGGGTTGTTCGATTCGTTAGAAATGCGATCCGCATCCGTCATTACCTTTAATGTCTATCGCTCCGCCAATCCCACAGCACCTCTCCCTTCCACCTCTCCCTTCCACCTCTCCCTTCCACCTCTCCCTTCCACCTCTCCCTTCCACCTCTCCCTTCCACCTCTCCCTTCTAACTCTCCCATTTCTCAGCGAACACGGTGCAAGCATCTTACAATATTCCATGGACTTGCGTTTCAAAAGGAGGGGAGGGTTCCGATTGACTGTCCGCCAAAAATATCGCAACTCTGCGTTTTTTGGTAAAGCTCACCCAGGAGAATGTTTTACTTTCCAGGACGCTTAACGGCTTACTAGGAAGCCCGTCCCACAATAAGCCCAATCCTACTGAGAAATCGCGAGGAATAAATGGGAAAACGAAAAAGGAAAAGGCTTACTAATGAATTTCGGAGGAGTATCGGTAATAATTCAAGTGGTCTAAAGACTATCGTCTACCCATCTATCGGAACGAGATTTCAAATGCCCGATGATTTCGAAGTTGAAGCACAAACGACCGAAGATCCACAACAAGCGCTCTCCCGAGCCATCCTTGTTCTGGAAACAGTGGGGTTTCGAATTGTTTCTTGTGACGAACAGAACGCCGAACTTCAAGGACCAGGACTCAACAGCACGAAACAAAATCCGTTGCTGGGAGCGACAATGATTCACTTGCGCTGCACCGAACGCACCATTCGTCTCACAGCCAAATTGGGTGGCGTCGCCACCATGCAACGATTCCTGACTTGGTTTCCCTGGATACTAGGCTTAAGCCTAGGAACAATCTTTGCATTAGCGGGAGGAATTGGGTTTGGTCGCGCAGCGGGTATTCCATTCGGCGTCCCCTGGGCCCAAGGCTTCAACTGGATTTTAGCCGCTTATGCGATGGCCTTGCTGCCCGTCGCTCCGTGGTTGTTCCTCTCCCCATGGTTGATCCGCGTGATTCGCAATCGAACCAGAGTAGCATTGGAGACTCTTCTACAAAATGCAGTGATTAGGACAAAGCTTCTATGAAGTTCCTTTCCGCCCGCTGGGAACATTTACTATTTGCCAACTATGTTGTTCCCCCCGAACTACTCGAACCGTATCTTCCAGCGAAAACACGACTCGACGCGTTCAACGAAAAATACTTTGTCAGCTTAGTTGCCTTTTGGTTTAATGAGACCAAGGTTCTGGGAGTCAAGGTTCCCTTCCACACTCAATTTGCCGAAGTGAATCTCCGCTTTTATGTGACACCGCACAGCGATCCTACCCGCAGAGGAGTCACCTTTATCAAAGAGATCGTTCCGCTGCGAATCATTCCATGGGTTGCCAATTCCCTTTTCCGAG
>JBIKMB010000232.1:0-9117 GCA_044359485.1 Pirellulaceae bacterium
CACCGATCGAAAAGCTCTTGACTCGCTCAATCGTTATTTTGAAAAGAAGAATCCGCAATGCGAGAGACCAGGACTAGATGAAAGTATAATCCAGTGGCTGCTAGAGCAGGGATGTCCCGAAAAAAGAGACCTTTCAACTTTTCGTTTAATTTGCCTGCAACCTTCAAAAAGGTTCGACCGCTTTCGGGATCCTCCATTTGAAAATCATCTTAAAGAAATGGCTGCTGAGGGCTTAACTCTAGTACCCGAAATCGAATTAGCACTGGTAGCGCTCGCCTATAGTTGTATCGAAACATCGCCCGGTGGAAAACCAGATCCTAATGCGCCAGCTCTGCAGAGACGAACTCAACCTAATCTCTTCAAACAAATGGGGGCCCCACATAAAAGTCGGTATTATACTCAGCCGGACAAAGAACATCTGCAACACTTGGTCAGAGGACAATCGAAACTGATCTATCTAAACCCCGATGTCGGCATAACCATTTCAGAAGAATCCGTTGATTATTTTTCCGTAGCGTGCAAAAGAAAGAAGTTTTAATAGCGTTTGTCATCGGGCGATTTCGTCGAACTGGCCCCTTTTAACCTTTCATTCAAATTACTCATCGAAGAATCGCTTCAGCATTCTTTCTCGCAATTACTTCCGCCCTAATTCGATTTTGCCGCGTTGCTTGATACTGAATCTTTCATGAGTTTGAGGTTTGCTTCGGCAAAAGCCTTGCCCATTTGAGCGAATATTTTGGCACTACCGAAATAGTGGTAGCCGCCATTGGAGGCACCTTTGAGCGCTTCTCTGTCTATTGGCGAAAGAACTTCCTCCAAAGCGAGGTCGAGCTTCTGCTGATCTCCCTTCGTAATGCCCTCAATCCACACATCGAGCGCAGCATAATGTGCAGATTCATTTTCTGTAGAGTCTGCGGAGTATTGGTCATTGGCGTAGGCAGCGAGGATATTCTTCCCTTTCTTCAAAAATTGAACCTGCTCTTTATTGAGCATGATGGAACTATACATCGGCTTATCCTGCCACCAGATGTAGGTGTGAATCCTATGACCGTTTAAATAAATATGATACCCTTGCCGGGCCAAAATCGCGATACGGTAGGAATCGTAGTCGAGGTTATCCACTTCAAAAGCTGTACGCATCAGCAGGAATTCGCCATCACCCCATCTTGAGGCAATTTCAGTCAAGTTGATTCCACTATGGTTCCATACACCTTTACCGATGGGTGCCTTGCCTTCCTTCCATTGACTGTCATCGAAGTCAGGCAAATACCAATTCTCCATTCCGCTCGGCAGATTGATGTCACGGAATCTCCTATCGGTGAATTTCTCCAATTTATCCTTCGTTTCGGTAGCATCGACCGTGACGAATCTCCAGACTCTCTCTTGAGGCAAAGGCTCACCAATCGGTTTCCAAAACAGATCCCATTTCCGTTCCGTGTCGAGCTTGCCATCGGCTTTTAATGTGTGCGCTGTACTAACAATTTCGTTGTACTGTCCCTGCTTTGGTTCCGCAGCTTCAATATCACGATCCCAAAACGGCGCGGTATCGACTGCAATCACATTCCCCTGGAACTCGGGCAATGTAGCCGGTGCGGCCATGGCTTTGCGGAAGTTGACATTTCTCTCGCCATCGACACCAAGCACTCCGATGACAAAAGGCATTTTCGGGGCGGAAAGATCTTTGCGCACATCGCGGATGAAGTGTGCCAAGAGGCGTGAGTACTCGTCATAATTCCCATTCGGATAGGTTTGACCATCTACAAGATCATTGAAACCTTGAAGCCATACAAATCCGGCGAGTTCATAGCCCAGCTTAGGATCGTAGGCAGGGCAAACTCGAGCGGGATCTGCCAACACTTTTTTCACATGTTCAACCATCATACGGTAAAAGACACCTGAAGCAGCCTCCTTTTCGGCCTGCCATTTTTTTCGATCTTCAAGTTTGGGAATACCGTGGGCACCTTGGGGATGTTGGTCCCACAAATCTTGAATCTGCTTGGGCAGCTTATAAGGTCCAGCACTGGGAGGACGAAATTCGGTATTGAGCGACCTTCCACCCCAAGCGGTCTTAATAATCAAGATGGGTTCCTTAAGCTCTTTCTCCATATAGATACCGAAGGTGAACTCAGGTCCAATCTTTCCGCCATCTTTGGTGGGTTGATTTCCGCGTGCGCCAAAACCTGTGGTTAATTTTCCTAGCCCTTCGCCGTTCGCACTGCCATCATAAGGCCCAGTCAAATAAGACATCCAGACATTGTCACAGACTCTAGGCGTTCCATCAGGATTTCGCATTTCCTTGAGCAAGTCCGCCGTGGCAGGATCTTTACCGATGTAGTCAAAGGTACGGATTTCAGCGTGTCCTTCCATATTCGATTGGCCCGCCAGGATGAACACTTTGAGTGGAGTCTTTGCACTAGGTTCTTCCGCGATCGCTAATGTGAGATAAGAAAATACAGCAATCAGAAAAAGCGGTATTATTTGCGTCAGAGAATGGATCATGGTCTCATTGTCCTTAGAGTCATTGACTTGCAATAGGAAAATCGATTTCCTGAGGGATTCGACTTGGAGCAATAGCCGAGAAAACTGTTTGGCAGTTGTCGCAATGTTGCTTTGAGTTGCGAGCCCTGTGTTAAAGACTGCTTTGCATACCTGCCATTGTCGATAACTCTGTTATAGATCAACGGCTTTGCCGTAAATAGCCTTGCCCCAGCAACTTCCTATCAAAACGCGCACAACGAACCAGTTTCTGCATCGGTCTTATTTCCATGCCCAGTGAATTAAATTGCATCGCTATGCCCATTTGACTCCCGGCAATCTATGCTAACTCTGTCAAAAAAAGGCTACAGTAAAAAGCATACAGAGCATAACTTGCTATTATTTTATCAACCTTGTTGGCACTATCATTTCATCAAACGCACATTTATCCTCAAGCCTACTTTCCCTTCATTTGCATGCCGTTTATTCGGATTACGACGGATAAAGTAAGTGACTTGCTTGTTGATACTACGGTCGTCTGACTCGATCGAAATCCCAAAATCTACATTAGCCAAACGAAGAGATTTTTCATTGGGATTAAAAAAGTCAATATCCTTTGTTCCAACTGCGACCTTGATAGGGGGCGGACGTTTTTGAGAACTTGTTACGTGCGCACCGTCCCGACTTGGCACCATCGAACGCCGTGGCAGATTCGCCAGAGCGTTAATCAGCGTTGTCGACCCAGGATCGTATCCAATTCCTTGCTCAGCGATTCAACGATGTCCGGATATTTATCGACAAGATTTTCACGTTCTTCAGGATCTTGATCCAAATCAAAAAGCTGAAGATTTGGCAAAGTGGTCTGCGTCAAGCGGAGTTCCACATTGGTCGCTCGTTGGGAATCAAGTCTCATCAGCTTCCAGTTCCCCGAGCGGTATCCGAAGTTACCAGCCTGTCCGTTATCTTGAGTCACGAGCGGTCCCCGTAAAGTCGCATTTTCTTTTGCTAATAAGACATCCGAGAGATCCACACTATCGCTGAATGCTCCCTCTGGCACTATAGCACCTGCGATCGCGGCGAATGTCCTAGGTAGATCGATCGTACAAATGATTTGATCGGATGTCCCAGCGGGTATTCGACTGGGCCAAGAAGCAATAAACGGTGTTCGTGTTCCACCTTCATAGACATTGTATTTACCGCCGCGAAAGGGCCCGCTTGGATCATGTTTCCCCAATTTTTCAATCGCTTCATCCACATAACCATCGTCCAGTACTGGTCCATTGTCGCTACAGAGCAAAATGATTGTATTCTCCTGCAATCCCAGTTCGGCAACACAGTTCATCAATTCTCCGACGCTCCAGTCGAATTCCGCAATCGCATCTCCGCGTGGACCGAGTTTCGTAGTACCCTGGAACCTTTCGTGCACAGCTCTGGGAACATGAATCGCGTGGGAAGCAAAAAATAGAAAGAAGGGTTGCTGACGATTTTGTTTCATCCACAATTTTGCTTCGGCAACCCAATGATCCGACAGATCTTCGTCGCGAAATCGCGCGTTCGTTCCGCCAGTATAAAAACCGATTCGGCTGATTCCATTATGTATCGTCGCATTGTGACCGTGTGACCAATTCAACTTAAGTGAATCGCGATGAGTCAGACCGGTGGGATGATCGCCGGAGGGCTTCTTGTCGCCGACCCACAAAGGGTCTTTCGGGTCAAGATTAAGTACTCGATTTCCTTTCACGAATACCTGCGGAACTCGGTCATTGGTGGTCGGCAATAACAGCGCGTGCTGAAAGCCGATATCAAGCGGCCCAGGCTGCAAGACACCATTCCAATCCGGCCCCTGCTTTGCGCCCAAGCCCAGATGCCATTTTCCAATCACGGCCGTCGAATAGCCGGCATCACTCAAAACCGAAGCGACAGTTGGCGTGCCGGGTTGAATTAGAGCAGGACTGTTCGGTGGTGCCACACCTGTGCCCTTGTGCCTAAAGGCATAGATGCCTGTCAAAAATGAATATCGGGTCGGGGTGCAGGTGGACGCTGAACAATATCCACTGGTGAAGCGTCTCCCTTGAGCGGCGAGTCGATCGATATTGGGTGTCTTTATTTCCGTTGCGCCGTAGCACCCCACGTCTCCATATCCTAAATCGTCTGCCATAATGCAAATGATATTTGGAGGATCCGAGACAATCGCCGTTGCTTGCGAGCCTTGTGCCGGCGGCAAGGCTAGAGCAACTGTTTCTATGCCTATCCAAACAACGCTGATCGCCCAGAGACGCCAAGCTAAGTAAAACGACATATCCATTCGAAGGCTCATTGGATTTGGGTGAATCCTATTACAGGTTATGGAAAATATCTTTTGTGGGAAGAGGCCTGCCGACTACCTTCTACACTTGCAAACTGTTCCGATTTCGGAATTCTTAGTGCAACTGGTAATTGCGCGGCTTACCGCACTGATGCTAGCTCTGTGCGCGGGACTGATTTTAGGACTGCGTGTAAGACTGATTGTGAAACTGGTTGTGAAGCTGCTTGTGAAGCTGTTATCCAATTTTCTGCAGCCTATAAATCTTTCACGCTATGATACCACATCGGAGCCACGTTTAAACTTAAACATCTTTTCTCTCATTCAACTTTCGAATCTGTTCCCATAGTCGGCTCTGAAGATCGGCCAAACGTGGAACTAGATCGGGGTGCCGGGCTGTCAATTCTTCCAGCAAGTCACAAAAGACGCCTGCGGCCCATTCGAACTCCGGTCCATGTTCGCTTTCTGCCGCTGTTTGGACATACGAAAACCGCTGAATGAGTTCTTCGCCATGCTCGCGATCACCCGCTCGGTGCAGTTCCATCAATATCTCCGACACCAAAAATGATAATCGCATCGCCAAAAAAGAATAACAAGCTTCCACTGGCCATTCCGCGTCCCAGTTCAAGTAGGAGTGTTTCCAAACGGTTGTAAAATCTTCCACTTCGCCTTGAAATGCGGACACTGTATTCACCTCATTTCCTATTCTTTTGATAGTTTCCCGGTAGACCTCAAGTTCATCGCGTTCCTGTTGACTATTCCCCAAGCTCTCGGCGCGTGCCGCCTTTGCAGTGGATTGCTTCGGCTGCCAAACCTCTGGCGCTAACCGCCCATAGTCAACGAAACCCAGTATTTCTTCAAACATCGGCGTGTGCGGTAACTCTGAATCTAAACCCCTTCGCTCTTCGTTGACTTGCCTATCTTTCTCGGCTCGAATAGCCGAATTGGGCGATAAGGCCCTCGGCCAAGCTTTCCATGGTACTCGCTGGCGCGGGATGGGAAGAAAAGCTTGCTCCAACTCTATCCGTTCTTGGCGACTCCAAACACTCTGCTCGGGAAATGCCTGCAAGAACTCATTTTTCCAAGCCACTATGGACTGCAGACAGGTTTTTAAACCCTCGCACAGGGTTGCTTGATTTTGGGTTGCTTGATTCTGGGCTACTTGATTTTGGGCTGCCGAAGTTGCCTTGATGCGATCGAGCGTGTACTCCAATAGTTCCAGGATTATCCTGTTTTGAACCGTACCGAAGCGTTTGCGACCATGCCTATTTTCCGTTAAGCCTTTGGCTTGTGGTGGATAGCCAAGATGCACCCACATTTCGCGCCGATACTGACAAGCTTGATCGACAAACGGACGTGAGCTTCTGAGGATATGCAGCGGACTTTCCCCTCCCAGATCTGCGCGCTGTTGATTCAAATAAGTCCCAACCAATCGCTCATAGAGGAACTCTGAATTACACTCGCAATGGAATCGCCACTCCTCTTCACCTATTTGCTCGCGATACTGCCACACCGATTCGATCCACTGCTCCCAAAATCTCTCTCCCCATAGAACCGCTTGAGCATCGACCTTACACTCCTCTTGGTTACCCTTGACACGTCGCGCCAGTACCTCAATCCAGTTCGGGCAATTCGAGATACTATCCAGCCTCCAATCGGGCGGCAGGAGCGTATAGACGACCTCTGATACTGCGGGCTCTGATACTGCGGGCTCCGCAGCAGTGGATCGCGGAACGTCCTTTAATTCCGATTTTGGCAATTTCAAATTTGGTGATTCCGGGTCTGGTATCCCAAGAACTGGCATCCCAAGAACTGGCATCCCAAAAACGGTTGCCCCAAGAATGTTCGGTCCAATGACAACTGGTCCCGGAATGGTTGCCCCCGGACTTGCCGGTCGATAATTCATCGATCCAAAACAGGATTGATAAAGACCAGGCTGAAACACTGGCAACCACTGCACTACCATCCGGGCAGCTAGATCGATCCAAACCCAACTGTCCAGTCGCGAGGTAAGTGCCTGAGCAGCCTCTAGGTTGTTCCAATGGATCGGCTCGCGATAGCAAGGAAGCAGTGGAGTTGGGCTGCCAAATACAGCGACTGACGCCAGCAATTGTTCATAGCTGCTAGGTTCATCCGTGAGTCCTCCGAGCAGCTTTTGGACTGTCCAGTCGTCGATATTTTGGAGAATCGTTAAACGCGCGGAATCCCTTATGAAGACGCATTCAACTCGGTTTTCACTCTCAGGCGAAAACCCCCATGCACCGGCTTTCGTTTCCTCTATGCCCGACGCTCCCAATCGACTCGGGCCCCTCCCAGTTGGGCTCGATTCACCCTCGACACCATAAGCTTGGACGATTGGTTCCAATCCATCGCTGACAACATTCGACACTGTTTTCGAGGCTGTTTTCGAGGCTGTTTCGCCATTCCGTAACATCGCAAACTCCTGTGAGCGCAGTAAACCAAAACGCTTGGATTTCCTGGGAGATCCGCGATCATTGCGAGAGAGCATCCACTGGACAAATAATGATACATCCTGTAACATGCGAACAGATAAAGTCCTTACCACATGTGAATCTTATGAACACTAAGCATTTTTGTCAACCTATATTTTGAATCGTTATTTTGATTCTTGGGTTGACCCAACAAACAGGACTGCCGGCGAACCATACCCAAGAGACTGAGCAGACCTAACATACTGAGCAGACCTAACATACTGAGCAGACCTAACATACTGAGCAGAACTAACATACTGAGCAGAACTAACATACTGAGCAGACCTAACATACTGAGCAGACCTAACATACTGAGCAGACCTAACATACTGAGCAGACCTAACATACTGAGCAGAACTAACATACTGAGCAGAACTAACATACTGAGCAGAACTAACATACTGAGCAGAACTAACATACTGAGCAGACCTAACATTCTGAGCAGACCCAAGTAGCATCTCAAATTTTTGTCAAAACATCTTCAGCGTATCACCGTCGTTCCGACAGCCATTTGCCACCTCAGTCTCCCCGACACGGTCAAGATTCCTAACGACATTTCAGCCAGCTAGCAGCAACGGACCTTCCTGACTTGATTGCGCACGCTTGTCCATAACAGGCTAAACTCAAGTAACCCACGCAGAACATCGCGGCGCTATCGACCCAGTGCATCCATTCCCAAGCTTTTAATCGCTTGCGCCATCTCTCACGCTCCGCCCAGCAGCGATCGATCTCAAGATGATGATGCTGAACGAACTTGCTCGCGATCAAAAAAGATATTACGGCATACAGTCCTCCGCCTCTTGTCTCGGAACCTCATGGGACGTCGCCGCCCCCATAAGGCAAACTATGTCCAATGCAGTTCTTAAATATGATCACCCAAAAAGATGCCAAGACTCGCAACGGAAATCGTGAGTCATGCAACCCGCTCGAGCGCACTCGAGCACGAGACGGAGTTTAAACACCGCCGAACTGAGCTAAGCAGATCCCGATGCTGATGCATAGCAAGTACGTGCGATACCGTCGGCGAATCCCTCGATCTCAACATGGGCCACGCCGCAACTACGTTAGACATTGATACGGGACCCTCCGTTTTTGATCGAATTCGTCGATAGGCTGCTAGAGTTTCGGTGTTTATCTAAATCATCGCACCTCAGCACCCGCTAGGATCGAGTGACTCGGTGATTGATTTAGCCCAATTGCGTAGCCCAAAACACGACCGAAGTAAAACTCTGATTTCAAAAACCATACTCAACGGCCGATCTCTTTACTCCCTCTTTTCGCCTGCGTTTTGCAGTATCGGACGATCCGTACCTCACCATCGAATTGGCATTGGGTCAATTCGTCTTCAATAATCGACTGTACTTTGGATGATTTGCCTCCACCAGATCCCGCGCCAATTAATGGCAGTGCCAACGATTCGTAGCCTCGGTTTCTTGCAATTTCTAGTGCATTTCGCACCGAGTCGCGAATCGAGCGTTCCGTGGATCGCCACAACATGTTGATCCCCGCCACATGAATGATGGCCTTGAACGGCAGCGAGCCTGCCGACGTTTCAACGGCATGACCTAACGGAATTGCTCCCATTCGCCCGAGTTCCCGAAACGGCTGCAGACCACAACGCCGCTTGATAGCCCCAGATACGCCCTGGGGAATCAGCAACCACCACGGTATGATATTTCGATTCCATGCATTGACGATAACCTCGACGTCCTGGTCAAGCAGGTCTCCATCTACAACGGTAACTTTCATGTCATCTGTTTTCCTGATGGTTCGTGTGAATTGATTTCGTTTTAGCTGCCAAGTCTTTATAACATGGCTAAAGATGTAAATGACGCCGACCTTGAATCC
>JBIKMB010000233.1:0-9089 GCA_044359485.1 Pirellulaceae bacterium
GCGATGCTCGTTGGGCTCTTTCCATGGTCGCTCTGGCTTGCCCCATTCTCTGTTTGGCTCTGGAAGTTAAATCCACTGGGACTATGGATTTCCGCACCACAAACTAACAAGGAAGATTCCGAGTTAAGCCCCAAGAAACTTCGCATTAACTCTCTAGCGCGCCTGTCGCTGATCTGGGTTGCGGTGTACGTCGGCGCGTTTAGCTGCGCCAACACCAAACTGCCAAGTTATATTACGCCCTGTTACCCTGGAGCAGCTCTCACACTTGGACTCTTTTTTGCATGCCTGGCGAATAACCCAGGTCAGCTTTCCTTTCAACAGCGCTGGAATGCTTGGCGATCGCGCGCGATGCGCTATGCCACCCTAGCTACGTTGATCACATCTCTACTCACAGGGATCGGTGCTTCGCTAGCTCTTGCAATGATTGCTTATCAAGAAAAAATGTACCAAGTCGTATGGCAAAGCTTATGGGGTATCGCTCTATCCTGCGCTGCCATCGCCGCCTTGGATGCTTGGCGCAAAAACATGGTCCAGCGAATCCCTATTTGCTTCGCCGCCGGCTCCCTGATCTGCATGTCGGGTTGGATGGTTGGCGGAGCGGCCACTGCAAGCCGATATCGCTTGGATCTGAACGCGCTTCAGCAAATCCAATCCGACCATCCCGAGCAACGCTGGCTAGCCGTTGGTATCTTGGAACCGAGCTGGATTTTTTACACGCAGCATTCGATTCCAGAGATTCCGATTGCTTCCAGCCAATCGCCCGCCTCTGGCACACTCGCGCAGTCTGCGTCGGGCCATTCGCTCCCCTGGACGCAACAGGTGGTGGATCGCTGGGAGCAAAATCCAAACCTCGGCATTATCACCCTAGATTGCTGGGCCAACGAGTTAAAGCAGTACTTGAACGAGCACTCCGAAAGTCGGCTGAAGTCGTATCAAATGGTCCGTCAAGATTATCCGTACTTTTTGCGACACCAGCCCCTGTGCCTCCTCTCGCTCCAGCGCGCCGATATCAGCCCGGACGCAACAGCCGAGAAATCGCCCCCGGCGAGCACCGATTTTCGGCGATAATCGCACTTTTTCGCCTCGGATTTCGCGCCTAATTTGCCACAATTTCCGCCATAACAACTTGGGGCAAAAAACTTTTCTCTCAGAGCTTCACCGCAATTTCATTTTTGGCTCAGATCTCATCGCTCCATTGATTGTCGACGCAGTGAAGAACCGGTATCCTGTACCCAAGCATGGAGAGGTGAGAAACCTGAGACCATTCAAAACGGTAGCGAAACTCAAAACGGAAGCCAAACGATGAGCGGCACATCCACAAAAAATGAAGTTCTGATCATTCGCAACTGGCCCAAGATGATTTTCATGTGGCCTACAGCTTTGATGTCTCTCATTTGCGGGATGATCGCCACCTTCGCACACTCTTGGGACCATGTTTTTGGCGCAGCCTTTTTGGTTTGCTTCAGCTTCAATCTGCTGGTCATTACCTACGACTTCCCTCGATCCACCTCGCTCACCATGCTCGCGGTGATGGTCGCCGCGGTGCTCGGTATCATTCTCCTCAATCAGTATTACGGCTTCATTCCCCGCGTGCAGCAGTGGCTTTCGACCCTAGATTTCAAGGCGTCCGCCGATTTCTACTATGCGATTTTTGCCGGGATGCTTCTCCTGTTTATCGGCATGGCACTTGTAACACGCTTTGATTACTGGGAACTGACCAGCAACGAACTCATTCATCACAGCGGCATGCTCGGCAACAGCGAACGCTTCTCTACAGCCGGCTTGAAACTGAATACAGAAATCAACGATGTCTTCGAGTATCTATTGGCGGGGGCTGGACGCATCATCATGACGATCCCTGGCGCACCGCGTCCCGTCGTTCTTGACAACGTTCTACGTTTTAATTCCATCATGGAACGATCCAAGCACCTTCTCAGCCGTCGCGTTGTAGAAATCGAACGCGAAGAAACTCCTAAGCCAAAAGATACCACTCAGCAAACTCAAGACGAGTACGAGTGAGTCTACTGCTGGGCCGCAGAGCAAAAAATAGTTAGAAAAGGGGGAAACCATTCCTTCCTTCTGGTGGTGGCCTCATTTCTCACTTGTCTGATTTCTGTCAATCAACCGTCTAAGCCCCTCGCACCTAGTAGGATTCCAGGCTGTTTCGTATTAAGCTTATAGCGAATTAAATTCGTGGTTTATTTATCTGCGAATCGGAAAATCGTTTCCATCAATTCACTTGCGCTAACAGTTAAGCTGATTTAGATTAAAGTGTGACTCTATTAGCTTGATTCGATCGTTGCCTCAATACGATATCAAGGGCTGCTGACTTATGCCAACTGCACATCGACGTAAATCCCGTTCCATTCGTTTTGAAAATCTGGAACAACGCCGTTTGCTTACTCTCTCGCCCGAGTCCTTCTTCAGCTTTCCCGCTGTGAATGGCAATTCGGAAATTTGCAGCTCAGAATTCAAAGCAGGAGAGAACTCCTCCAAGACAACATTCTCGCCGCAATATCTCGCCGCTGCGGATTTTTCATCGCTGGACAGCGAGCCGGAAGGGGAATCCGAAGCCCTCGTCCAATTCAGCTATAAATTTGTGTCTCTGACGGGTCAATCACTTGATCCCGATCCCAACGATGGTATCGAACAATATCGAGCCACCGTCGGAGATACCATCAAATTGCAGGTCTATGCTCGCGATTTGCGAAGCCTACCCAAAGGTGTTTTTTCAACCGGACAAAACATCGTTTTCGATCATCAAGATGATAGTCCGGCAGAAATTTTGGGACTTTGGTACAGCGAGTCGATCGACTTGTTGGTTACGAATACTCCTGTTAACGCGACCGCGACGTATCGAATTCAGTTTGGCGACGGCGCAGGTGCCGTTACCACGCAAGCCATACAACACCCTCGCGCCGACGGTGTTGTCAACAACGCTGATAGCCTTCGTATTGCCAACGCCATTAATGCCGCACTCGATGCTACTTTACCCGGCGACTCCGGCGCAACGGTGACGTATCGAGGTCTGTCGAATGGTTACCTTCGCTTCAATATAAGTTTTGCCAATGTATCCGCTTTCCGTTTCGACGTTCCTAACGCTTCCATCGTCGAAAATAATATCGTCAGCAGCGGGGGAGGCGAGACCGTCGTTGCCACATCCTACGATCCGAATCCGCAATCCCCCGAAAGCATACGAACGGCATTGGTTCCTAACGATGTCTATCAAGTTTTAACCCAGCCAACAACTTGGGATTTTATGTCCGACCGCGTTGTGCTGGCCGAAGCAAGCAATATGTTGCAAAATGGCATTTATGTTCATCCCACCCCCGCCGCGACAACCCTTCAGTATGAAGTATTGCTTGAAGTCGTTCGCACAGGAACCGTCTTTGTCTCCTCCACCTTTGCCGACCCATATCTCGTTCCTGTCGGCCTGTTGGGTTTCGATAATGCCATCCCTGCTTCGCAAATTATTTTCCCCCAAAATATTCCTTTGCAAGCCATCGACGCAGGCAGCGATCGCTTCGAAAACAACAATACTCGTACCACTGCGAAGTCATTTGGAAACCTTCAAGGCGTACTCAGCGAAAACATGCTTAGTATCCACAATGCGGCCGACGAGGATTGGTATAGCTTTACCACTCTTGCCACAGGCAACTCCACCAATTTTGTAGGTATCGATTTTAGCCATGCATCAGGTGATCTCGACCTGGAACTGTACAATCAAGCGGGCGAAAAGATCGGAAACTCAAGTTCTACCTCGAATGAAGAAACCATCTCATTGCAAGGCCTCGCCGCAGGTACCTACTACGCTCGCGTACTGGGATTTAATGGTGCGACCAATGCAAATTATTATCTTTTTATCGATGCTCCATACAGCACCATTCCTGCTGACACAGCCGAACCGAACAATACGACTGCGACCGCTAGAAATATTGGGGCCATCACGGAGATAACCTCGATCGGTTACTTCACGATCCATACCACCAATGATGTCGATTACTTCAGATTCGAAACACTTGCAGCAGGAAAATCGGGTGACCATGCACAAATCAATTTTGCACACGATGCCGGCGATTTAGAACTGCGACTGCTGAATGCATCGGGTCTACAACTCGCCTCCTCAGCAACGGCCAATAGTTTTGAGCGAATCAGCCTCGAGAACCGCCCCGCCGGTGTCTATTACGTTCAAGTGCTCGGCGAGAATGGCTCTCGCAGTCCCAGTTACTCTCTGACGATTGATCCCCCGGCCCTATCGATCTCGCCCGACTATCTTGAGCCGAATGATTCGTTCGCAGCAGCGACAGAATTATCGATTAATCAGGCCTTCACGTCGTTCTCCTCTCTTTCCATCCACCAATCTGGCAATGAAGATTGGCATTTCTTTCAGTTGGTCCAAGAAGGTACCTCCAGCCATTACATTTCCATCGATTTTGAACATCGCAATGGCGATGTCGATTTGCAATTATTGGATGAAAACGGTACGGTCTTGAGATCCTCTACGACCGCCCAAAATCAGGAACGCATCAGTCTCGCTGGACTCGGTACGGGAACCTATTTCATTCGGATCTTTGGTAATGCCAATGCGACCCAGCCCGATTATCGCTTGAATCTATCGCTCCCCATCGGCACCATTTATCCAGATGAATATGAAACCAATGAAACGCTTGCTACCGCCTACAACTTGCGGGCACTCAGCGGTTCGGTAGCAATCGAAAATCTCAATATCCATCAGTCGACCGATAGGGATTGGTTCCGTTTCGAAACCACGGCTACCGGAAACAGTTCGCACTTCATTGGTCTGCTTTATCTCTCCGGCGGTACGGATATCGATCTGGAATTATATGATCAAAATGGAGTGCTCCTACAACGCTCCTCCGTGAACGACAATTGGGAAATTATTAATTTCGCCAATCGGCCCGCGGGTACCTACTACGCTCGCATCTATCCAGCCACCTCTGGCACCAATAGCGACTACAGTTTGGGCTTCGCACTTCCGCAAGGAAATCTTTCTGCAGATCGTTTCGAGATCAATAACTCATTGAATACTTCGACCGACCTGAAAAAGCTCGCAGAACCAACAGAGTTTACTTCGCTCACGATTCACGACGGATCCGATGTCGACTGGTATCGGTTTGAGACCGTTGCGGCTGGAACAGAGAATCACTACGTAGAACTGAGTTCCTCGACCGCTGCCGGTAATATTGAAGCGGAACTATACGATGTGAACGGAGTCTTGCTGGAACGCACCAATGGGTTAGACGTTCTCGAACGCTTGTCGCTTCGGGGACGTCCCGTCGGTTCTTATTATGTCAGGATTCTAGGCATCAATAGTGCTACTTCTCTTTATAGCCTCGACTTCGAAGTACCCACGGTCACGATCCCACTGGATGATTATGAGGCGAATAATCAGCGTACATCTGCGTTTAATCTTCGCGGTGTCGAAGGGAAGTTACGACTGGACGATTGTACGATTCACGCCAATGATCAAGATTGGTTTCGTTTTGAACTCTTAAATAATGCGTCAACTTCGCATTATGTTTTGGCGGACTTCCGACAAACACAAGGCGATATCGACTTAGAACTTTACGATTCCCAAGGGACACTAATCCGTAGTTCCGCAGGTTCCTCTGCTCCAGAAACTATTTCGCTCGCAGGCTTGCTACCCGGCACTTACTTTATTCGGCTTTTCGGATACCAAAATGCTACCAACCCCAATTATTCTTTGGAGATCGTAGCACCATCCTCCGGTGACCTGAATCCCGATCGTTATGAATCCAACAACGACTTGGCCACAGCAACCTCAATTCGCTCATCGGGCAATACACTCGCGGGTGCCGTCGATATCGCCGATGTCAACATTCACTCGGCTGCTGATAAAGATTTTTATCGCTTCACCACAGTGGCAAATGCTACCGCCGCTCATTCCATTTCGGTCGATTTCAACACGGGCGACGGCGATTTAGACCTGTTCCTGTTGGATAATGATGGAAATATCCTTCGCCAATCGACGCAAACCAATCAAACCGAGCACATCTCGCTGGCCGGCCTAGCCGCAGCAACCTATGTGGTGCGGGTACAAGGTAAAGCAGGTGTGACCAATAATTATCGGCTGCGTTTCGATACCCCTGAAGCCAGCGGCAAGCTCGATAGCTGGACGATCATGGTATACATCACAGCCAGCGATCTGGACCCCTATGCTTACGATGATATCAACGAACTAGAAATCGCGGCTCGCTCACTTCCTGGAAATGTCAACTTAGCCGTTTTATGGGATCAGAGTTCCCGTCGTTCGACGTACGCAACCGGCCATGGTTCACAGCCCGCTTGGGGAACCGCGGGCCGAAGTTTTATTCAATCCGACTCGAATCGTCAGTCCGTGGCGACGAGTTTCGAATTGCTGCCCGAACAAAACACTGGAAATGCCGCGACGCTCAACACGTTTATCGATTGGGCTGTGGCAACCGCCCCAGCGGAAAAATATGCTTTGATCGCCTGGGATCATGGTGCGGGAATTTATGGTTCCAATTACGATAATTCTGACAACGCCTCTTCCGATCACCTTGAAATTTCTGAACTGATCGCCGCTCTATCGCCCACGGACGTACCGCAGTTACAGATACTTTCCTTCGATGCCTGCTTGATGGCTATGACGGAGGTTGCCCACGCAACGCGCTCGATCGGTGATATTTTGGTTTCATCCCAAGAGGTAGTTGGCGCTGAAGGTTACGACTACACCACGCTCTTTGCGTCTCTGGTGAGAAATCCTCGGGCCACTGCCGCAGAACTTGCAGCGGGTATGGTCAACAGTTATCAAACCAGTTATTCAGCGGATGCTAATGGCTGGAACACTCAATCTGCGATCGCATTGAATTGGATTGATCCGCTTACCAGTGCCTTGGCAAGCTTTACCTCGGCAGCCACCTCGCTGACCACAACTCAATGGCAATCATTATCGAATAATTTCCAAGCAGCGATTGGCTATGCCGACCCTGACTTCCGCGATCTCGGCAGCGCCATGAGTGCAATCGTGGACAACGCTACGCTGCCGACCGCACTGAAACAAGCCGCTTCGCAAGTCTTAACGAGTCTCAGCGGTTCGGTGCTCAGCTTGGCAACCGATAGTCGGAACAGTTCGGGGCTCTCCATTTTTGTACCCGATTCTACTTCGCAGGTAACTTCGTTTGCTCAGCAATTCGCTGAATTCTCGGCTGCCACTGGCTGGGCTAGTTTTCTGACGCAATTGGTTAGCCAAGGTGGTGGTGGCGGTGGCAGTGGCGGGCGATTCGGACGCTCAGTATCCATACGAGATTGGGCAGAAAACAATGATCGCTTTGCAACCGCGACGAATCTTTTCCAACTAAGTGGGACAAACGTTTCTTACAGCAGCCTATCGTTGCATGATAGCGATGATGTCGATTGGTTCCGTTTCCAACTAGGGAGTGCGGGCACGTCGACCCATAAAGTCCAATTGAATAAGACAAGCAGCGAAGCGGTTAAATTGGAAATTTACAACGCGACCGGTTTGACGAAACTTCGGGAAAGCAACACAGCCAGCAATCCTGTACTTTCTTTGGATGGGCTAGCTCAAGGCGAATATCACTTGCGTATTTTATCGCCGACGGGGCTCAGCGTAGCGGGTTATTCGATCCTCTTCGACGCACCGACGGCTAGCATGGTGGACAGAACGGGTGCTAATACCACCCTCGGCCGCGCGTTTCCGCTTGGTCTGGTCACGGAACGCCTATCGGTACCCGGTTTAGAAATCGCCGCACAGGGACAAGAATGGTTCACATTCTCGACGCCCAAGCTGCCGAATGCACAATGGTACTCGGTTGAAATCGCTCTGGGGAATAATGTTCAAGCGGAAGCTTTCCTGAGAGACCAAGCGGGTAATGTTGTATCCACTGCAACGGGGGCTGGAACGTTGTTGCTCAGCTATCGAGCGGGGGGCAGTGGTGAAACGTATTCGTTGCAAGTTGTTTCTCAAGCGAGTGTGAGTGGAACGTTTTCAATTCTTATGGGAAGCCTGACGGCGACCTTCCCGGATGTAACGGTGACGGCCAACCTGGGTGGTACGGTCATCGATCAATTACCTTTGACCGAGCTGGTCGGTTCAGTAGGAACGGTGCAACTGAGCGACAATCGTTTTATGTGGCAGAACAATCAATTGTTACTCAAGCCGGGGACGTATTTTGATACGGAGGATCAACGAGTTACTCAGCTTAGAATAAATGTGACTGATGCGAGTGAACCGAACCGAAGTGTGTCGTTTATTCTACCGATCCGAATTCTGAGCAATCCTAGTCCATGGCATAATTCGGAATCACGTTGGAATGCGAACCTGGATAGAGATAATACAGGCAAGCCGATCATCAATGCGATTGATGCGTTGGTGATCATCAATCATCTCAACCGATTTGGAAATGGAGAGGCTCCTGCGTTCCGAGAGGCTTCGCCGACAAAAACAGAATTTCAGTTTGACGTCGACGACAGCGGCTTTTTCAACGCGATGGATGCATTAATTATCATCAACTATCTTGCCGTATTTGGACCTTCTGGAGAGCAAGGGGAAGGGGAGGGAGAGGCTGTCGCGTCCGCTGTTGATTTGGAATCAGACCATTCGGTTTATGGCCCAGAAAATGCCGGTTTATCGTATTCCTCGGTTGAGATGAGTCTGATCGATCTACTGGCCGAGGATCCGTTGCGTCGTCGCCGACGTTTTGTGTAGCATCGCCAATTATTGCCGCGTGGTCCAACAGCGTATAAGATCGTTTAGCCCGTACGCCGCCAGGCTAGGCCTCCTACCGTTTGGTCCAACAGCGTATGAGATCGTTTAGCCCGTACGCCGCCAGGCTAGGGTTCCTACCGTTTGATCCAACAGCGTATGAGATCGTTTAACCCGTACGCCGCCAGGCTAGGCCTCCTACCGTTTGATCCAACAGCGTATGAGATCGTTTAACCCGTACGCCGCCAGGCTAGGCCTCCTACCGTTTGGTCCAACAGCGTATGAGATCGTTTAGCCCGTACGCCGCCAGGCTAGGGTTCCTACCGTTTGATCCAACAGCGTATGAGATCGTTTAACCCGT
>JBIKMB010000234.1:0-9055 GCA_044359485.1 Pirellulaceae bacterium
AGCACCCACCGGCACCATTAGCTTCATGATGGATTGCGACACCACGGGTATTGAACCTGACATCGCTTTGGTCAAGTACAAGCAACTGGCGGGTGGTGGATCGATGAAAATCGCCAACCGAACTGTGCCGATGGCATTGGAATCGATGGGCTATTCGAAAGAAGCGATCGATGCGATCACCAAGTATGTGGAAGCACGCGATACGATCGAAGGTGCCCCCGAATTGAAAGATGAGCATCTTTCCGTATTTGATTGTGCGTTCCGACCGGCTAATGGTGTTCGCAGTATTCCATGGCAAGCTCACGTATTGATGATGGCCGCCGCTCAACCTTTCCTCTCGGGGGCTATCTCGAAGACCGTCAACATGCCCAACGATGTGACTCCAAAGGATATTGCCGATGCGTACTTCTGGGGTTGGGAACTTGGTCTGAAGGCGATCGCCATCTATCGTGATGGTTCCAAGCAGAGCCAACCGCTTAATACGACTTCAGAAGCCGACAAGAAGGCCGCCAAGGGTGAAACGAAGGTTGTCGAGAAAATTGTGTATAAGGCGCGACGAGAACGCTTGCCCGATACACGCCAGTCGGTCACCCATAAGTTCTCAATCGCCGGTCACGAAGGCTATATCAATGTTGGCCTGTATCCCGACGGACGTCCTGGCGAAGTCTTCATCACCATGGCCAAGGAAGGTTCGACCATTGGCGGTTTGATGGACAGCTTCGGAACGGCGATCTCCATCTCGTTGCAGTATGGTGTGCCTTTGGAAGTATTGGTCAATAAGTTCAGCCATACGCGTTTTGAGCCGATGGGCCATACAACCAACCCAGATATTCGCATCGCGAAGAGCGTCGTGGATTATATCTTCCGTTGGCTTGGTATCACTTTCTTGGCTGGTTATCGTGAAGCGAGCATGGGGCAACTGAAGTCGGCTGAGCCAACTCCCGCCGCTCCAGTCGCGGACAAGAAACCGGCTGCGGAGACTAGCAAGTCGCCCGTCAATGGCAATACGGCCGAAGTAGCGGCCACAGAATATCAAACAACGGCCCGTTTCAACAGCAATCTGGTTGATACCAGTACGCTCGAGCGAGCTGGAGTGGCTATCGCGCCAAGTGGTGGCGCATCCCATGGTAATCGCAGCGAACAGTTTGCTCGATTCCAAAGCGATGCACCGAGTTGCGATAATTGTGGATCGATCACGGTTCGCAACGGCAACTGCTATCTCTGCCATAACTGTGGAAACAGCATGGGTTGCAGCTAGGTCCTGACCGGTTCCCATCCAGATAACTATTTCTAAGCGAAGCGGCGCGTTAGCGTTGCTTCGCTTTTTTTATGGTGCGTCAGGCATATCGCGAAGCGTCATTGACTGACGCTTTTGACTGGCAAGCGAAAGCGAACCAGGAAGTATTTAGTCGGTTGTGAGTCCAAATGGAGGCCTTGATGACAGGAACTCTGAGCCGAACTGCACGGGTGTCTGGGGCGACCTGGAATCTGAAGGAAGCAGCAGGCAAACTCCCGGTTCAAGGAACACGAACTATATAGGAGGCGACGACTTGCTGGGCGAGAGCGCCAAGAGACTCGAAGCCAGATGTCATTCAGAGCAGGTCGGCGTAAGTGCAGCGGATATGCGGGAGGAAAATTAAGAGTTTTACCCTGAGAGATCTGCGGCGATGCCGGAGCGAGTTACTTGCTCTACCATGTTTTGGGCAACAAGGGTGCTGCGGGCGTCGTTGGTGTGTCCGTCAATGAACTGTGGGACTGGAGAACCCAAGCTATCAGGTAAGCAGAGCGAATGTCGGCCGCGAATTGATGAGAGCTTTCGAGATAAAATTATTATCCTGGTCTATTCTAAAGTGACAAATAAACAAACGAATAGGATCGTATTGTCGTTGGTGTTTCGTAGCTTATTCCAATCGAATACAGAGATCTGCTAGTGCGTTGGCCTCTTGTTGGTTGTGCGTAACGTGGAGTACCGTTACACCTGTTTGGCGATTGACATCTTTCAAGAGTTTCTGAGTTGTTGACCGAGTATTTGAGTCCAGTGCGCTGAGGGGTTCGTCCAGCAGCAGAATGCTTGGACCAAACGATAGAGCTCGCCCCAAGGCGACACGTTGAGCTTCTCCACCGCTCAAGCGTGTAACGCTGCGTTCCAATAGTTCCGTCAAGCCCAGCATATTGGCAAGAAAAGAAATCTGTTCATTCCTCTTGGTTTTGGGAAACCATCTGAGCCTCATGGCGAACTCTAAGTGCTCGCGTACGTTCATTGTGGGGAACAGGGCTAGATCTTGAGGCATATAGCCTATGTTGCGATCAGGTGGAGACCAGGTTGTCACATCGACGCCATCTATCCAAATTTTGCCGCTGGCAGCCTTTTTCAAACCACAAATCGCTTCTAGCAAGGTCGTCTTACCCGAGCCGGTTCGTCCCATCAAGACGGCATATTGTCCACGTTCGATGCGGAAAGAAACTCTGGAAAGAGTAAAGTTTCCTTGGCGAATACTCAATTCTTGAACTTCGATCATCCGCTGAGTCCCGCCCCAATCGCCCGCAGAACGATCAAGACCATCACAGCCATAGCGACCATTAAGAGGGATATAGCAACTGCTGCTTCAAGTTGTCCAAGATTCAATTCTAAGAAGACGCTGGTTGAAAGAACTTCTGTTCGAAACCGTGTGGCTCCCGCGAAAACTAAGATGGGGCCGAACTCACCTAAAGCCCGAGCCCAAGCGATCGTACCAGCCGTAATGATGCCGCGGATGGACTGAGGAAGGGCAATGCGTAAGAAGGTCCCTGCGCGAGAGCAACCAAGTGTTCTCGCTACATCCTCGGTTCGTGGGTCGATTTGATCGAAAGTGACACGCATGGTGCGAATCGCGAATGCACAGGAAACTGTAAACTGAGCCAAAATAACCGCCGGCCAGTTATATGAAACAGAAAAATGAAAACTCTCTCGCAGAAAACGGTCCAGTATGAAACCTTCACCAAGCCAACGTGTAAACGGAAAGGGTTGGTGGAATAAGATCAGCAGGCTTAGCCCCAAGACCAGTGGTGGCAGAACCAGCGGTATGTCGACAATCGTATCTACCAATCGATGGCCAACAAAGCGATAACGAGAGAGTATATAGCCTAGAGGAGTCGCTACCCACAGCGAAAGGATCGATACAACGGTGCAACTGGCAAGCGTTAATTTGAAAGCTTCTTGTATTTCGGGTTTTAAGAGAGCTTGCTGAAATTCGGCAATCGATGTGAATGTGAAGTCCGCAACCAGCAGTAATACAATCAATAGAATGAATGTGGAGGATAGGCCACCCATTACCATGAAAAAAATGGCATCGCGGGCTTTGCGACCTGGGTTTTGACGAAGTTCTTTCATCGACCAAATCTCGCATCTGCTGGTGTTTCGTTGACTCTATCATCCTTTTTCATGGATTCCAGCTCTTCTCGACTTGTTTCGTCAACAGAAAATCCCTGCGCTTGGTAGAGTTTTAGGCCGCGGTCCGGGGATGTAATATATCGAGCGAATTTCAGGGCCGCTTCAGGATAAGGTGTTGAGACTGAGACGCCCACAGAAACCTGAGAGATGGCGGTTTTCAACTCGGGTAGGGCAATAAACTCAAGTTCTGGAAAGGCTTTCAGTACGGGAGCATAGACAATGCCTGCGTCCGCGGCGGAAACTTGGATATCCGTTGCAACTTCCGTTACGGTAGAGCGAAAGGCGATAGTGGCATTATTGAGAGCGGCCCATTGTCCCGATTTATCTAAAATCGATTTTGTTATCTTCCCAACAGCTGCGGAGTCGGGGCTGGCTTGTATGAGTCGTACATCATTTCGAATCAAATCAGACAAGCATGCAATACCTTTGGGGTTTCCCTTCTTGACTGCCACACCAATGGACATGGTGGCAATCGGAAAAATCTTATCGACCAAATTCTTCTGTTTGGCCATGGTTAAGTAGCTATCGTCGGCAGGTAGAAAAAGGTCCCCGCGATCGGAGAGTTCCAATTGAGCCAAAAGCGATTGAGAGCTACCAAATTGTAGTGAAACTCGACAGCCCGTCTCAGCTTCGTACTCTTTCCGAATGAGTTCAATCACTGTCTGGTTGCTGGCGGCACACAAAACAATGATTTCGGGTGAAGCATTTAAATTGAAATTATTTGGAGATTTAGCCTCCATCGTTTCGAGGAATGTATCTTTTTGGGTAAACCAAAGAAACAGAGTCCCTAAGAGTATTAATGAACCCGCGAGAATCGTGCTTGTTTTAAGCATCTACATATCCTGGAGTGTCTGAAGCACACAAGGGAAGCATAGTTAATTGTTCCACAAAAGTAACTGTTATTTCTGGGAAACATGCTCGATTGAAAGTTGACTCGGCCTCGAGTCGCTCGTTGCAGGTATCTTATTGCGATCCATCAAAGAGCGTAGCGTTCCCAAAGGGGGGTTGGCGAGGGCCAACGAACTCTATCTTTGGCCGCTCCAGGAGCGGCTTACGTTTCCAGTAACTCCTGTATTGTAGAGAATGGCGAGAATGGCTTTACGACATTCAATGGTTTGCATCGATAAAGTAAACATGGGCTGCAAGTTATTGCTGTCATGCAAAAGAGCCTTTTCAAGGCTTCGAAGCCGTCAATAGAAATAAATGCTTCTTTTTTGGACTCAGGTTCGACTGGGCCCAAAATTGTAAGCATCCATCGTGGTAACTCGATTAAAAATGTGGTTTCTCTTCTAACTTAATCGAATCCAGTTTAAGTGAGTTGGAATCATTATTGCACCAGTACCCGGTTCAAGATCGGATGGTTTGGTGATTGGGGGGCGAGCGACAGAATCTAGGCCAATACTTGAGTGGGTAGTTTTAGGCATAATAGCTTCTTGCCAGTAATGTTCGCGCTCGCTGGGCCATTGCAAGAATCCAAATATCTTTCCGGTTATTGCAGCTACTCAAAAAGAATCTTGTAAACCTTGCGCGACTTGTCGATCATGCTCGGCTGATGACGGACAACAATCTGCTCGTCTTCATCCGAGCCTATAGTGTTACCGTCGGAAATCACTGGACCGCTCAGCACTAGATAATGAGCGACATTGCAAACATATTCGAACAGGTCGCTCAATTCCATAGTGGCATGATCGACTTCGATTTCCATTAGGCCGAATTGGTTTAGGCCAAGTGTATAGAGACCATGTTCGTCGTCTGAAGTTGAGACAAACTGAAATCTCACAACGGCGGGAAGAGGAATATGTTCTTCTGACATCTCTTCACAAAAGTTCTCGAAGGTTTCGCGATTGTTGCAAACAGAACCGTGACCCCAATAAACTCCTATACCATCGAAGAGTTCTAACGCGATCAACGCGAGTCTTGCAATAGCGATCACCGCTTGTGTGGGTGAGTAGTCACCACTGCCGGCAATGGTAACGATGACATGGCAGGTATGTTTGGCAGCCTCTTCTCGACCATTAGGCCACAAGAAATTGTCTTCGGCATTGTTCTCCGCTTCTTCATTTGGGATTGGAGCGGGCATTAATGCTAGGAATCCAATAACATCTTTTCCCTTATTCACCGACAAGATAGCTTCGTCGCTCGCATCGACCGAGTAATCTGGGCCTAAATGACGTTTGACAATTTCATCGGCACTCTTGGAGTCTACTTTTGCTTGATGATCGCACAGTACAAAGCAAAAAAGAGGAGCGGAGCTTTCTTCTTCACTTCTTTTTTGCGATTTCTTTTTGGGGCGAAAGAAGTCGAACATACCCATGCAAATCTCACTTTAAGAAAAGAGGGGGATGGAAATGTTAGCGTTGGCTAACTTTGCGGTATGCTTCCACTTGATAAGGTCCTAGGAACATCAGCAAGATCGCGCCTGGGCGGCCGAAACGCTCAAACACATCTTGCATATAAAATTCTTCGCCCGGATAGGGATACACAAAGATAACCGAAAAGTCATCGACTTGCATATCATATTTATCGTAGGCGGGCGGTGGATCGGCTTGAAGGCAGACGTATGAGCGTCCTTTTTCCGCCAGCGCTTTGGAGCCGCGCGGTAGAAAATTACCTTGCCAGAGTTCTACATCCACTGGATGCCGTCGATGCAGCTTCTTGGCTTCTTCAATCAAGGGATCTTCCGCTTCAATGCCGACCGAATTGAAGCCCGCAAGCGAGGCGAGCGCGGCGATGACGGCAAAGCCGCAGCCCCACTCACAAAAACTGTTGCCATCGGCCAAATTATTGCGTTTGATGTAATCGATAGCGCCCCAGATTAATCGGAAATCCGAGGCTACAAATTGGTGAACTTTATGCTGTTTGAAAAGGTCCCAGAAGGCTTCGATTTGCTCATCAGCGTCGAGCAAAAGACGATCGACTTCGGTTGGAAAAACGTCGACTTCGAAATCAATTGGTACTTCACGCAGTGGCATAGTTTTCACCAAGGTCGCGAAGTGATGATGCCTGCTTCCGGACTACTTGCCTGAGCGTATAAACGCTTGGGCATTCGACCGGCCAAGTAGGCTTTGCGACCAGAAATTGCGGCAAGTTTCATCGCTTCTGCCATCAAGATGGGATGACGAGCGTAGGCGATGGCCGAGTTAAGGAGCACACCATCTGCACCGAGTTCAAAAGCGACGGCGACATCGCTGGCCGTTCCAACGCCAGCGTCGACAATGATTGGATAATCGGGATCGTCTCCCTTAAGGCTTTCCAGAATGATTCTGAGGTTATTTGGATTGAGGATCCCCTGCCCTGACCCGATGGGACTCCCAGCGGGCATTACCGATGTTGCGCCGATGTCCTTGAGTCGACGAGCTACGATTGGGTCGTCACTGCTGTAGACTAGAACTTGAAAGCCATCATCGACAAGCATTTTACAGGCTTCAACGGTGGCGATCGGATCGGGAAGCAGAGTCTTGCTATCACCGAGTACTTCCAGTTTGACCCAGTCAGCACCTGGATTTTCCAGAGCTCGCAAGATTTCTCTTCCTAATTTGGCAACCCGGACTGCATCCGCCGCGTTGTAGCAGCCGGCGGTGTTGGGAAGAAGCAAATATTTGTCTGGGTCAATATATTCCAGCAGATTCTTCCCTTGTCGATCGTAGAGTCGCTCGCGGCGCACAGCCACCGTAACACATTGCGAGCCTGAGGCGGCGAGTGAATCTCGCATCAGCTCGGGGGTATCGAATCGCCCAGAGCCTACAATAAGCCGACTGTCGAGGGAGTACTTGCCGAGTTTGAGCGGCAGATCGGCCGGTTGCTTGGAGGCAGTGTCGAGCGCAGACCAAGATTCACTCATATCAACATCTTTCGCAATGCACTGAGTTAGCTCAGCCACCTCCGACCAATGTAACAACCTCAATTACATCGCGTGCCTGAATTGCCCGCTGATTCCGTTGATCTCGCGGCAAAATCTCGCCGTTTAGTTCGACCGCTACGAAGCGACTATTGATGGCGGCGTCGCTCAAAAGTTGCTCAACGGTCATACCGACCGCAATGTGCCGGTCATGACCGTTGAATGTGATAGTAATCAGGGTATCCATATCTAGTCGTCAACCGTTTCAAACTATTCTTTTTCGAAAGCTGAATCGAAGGCACGGTTGCTGGGGTGGAAGTCAAGCCGTTTGACAAATCCAGCAGCTTCTCGAGCACCGAACTCGCGGTCCATACCGCTATCTTCCCACTCGACCGAGAGAGGGCCTTGATAGCCAACATCGTTCAAAGCGCGAATGATTTCTTCAAAATTTACAGCGCCGCGACCAGGCGAACGGAAGTCCCAACCTCGTCTTGGATCGCCAAAATTCAAATGACTTGCCAAGATACCGCTTTTTCCATTGAGTTTCGTGATCGCATCCTTGACGTGCACGTGATAGATGCGATCTGGAAACGCTCGAATAAATTCAACGGGATCCACACCTTGCCATATTAAATGGCTTGGATCGAAATTGAATCCGAATTCCTCGCGATAGTCGAGGGCTTCTAAGGCTCGCTGGGCGGAATATAAGTCGAAAGCAATTTCGGTTGGGTGGACTTCGAGTGCAAACTTGACACCGCATTCGCCGAAGACATCGAGAATCGGATTAAAACGCTCGGCCAGCAGTTTGAAGCCATCGTCAATCATCTTAGGGGGCACTGGTGGGAACGAATAGTTCAAGTGCCAGATGCTGGAACCTGTGAAGCCGTTTACAACACCGACGCCAAACTTTTGCGCGGCTCGCGCGGTCTGCTTCAGTTCTTCTATGGCCCGTTTGTTGACGCCCGCTGGGTCACCATCGCCCCAAATATAAGGAGGTAGGATGGCTTTATGCCGCGAGTCGATAATGTCTAGCACTGCTTGGCCGACCAAATGAGCGCTGATCGCGTGACACTGTAGATCATATTTTTCAAGTTGCTGGCGTTTGGCTGCGCAGTAACCATCCTCCTTCACCGCACGGTCTACTTCAAAGTGATCGCCCCAGCAGGCGAGTTCAATGCCGTCGTATCCAAAATCCTTGGTCATGCGAGCCATTTGTTCCAATGGCAAGTCAGCCCATTGACCAGTAAAAAGTGTGACGGGGCGTCCCATGAAGAGGTCTCCTTGGCAGAGGTTGAGGAAGGGTAGTTCAAAACGCTCAGTTTGAACGATCCGTGAGTCCTTGAGTAGTACCGAACACCCTGGGAGTGGCAGAACCTCTAGTGGATTTTCCCAGAAGTGTCGTTCGTTGCGGTCGTTGGTTCGTTTCACAAAAATCGTACGCAATAAGGGTGTGTACATGGTTTCAGTATTGGTTCTGCAATCGACTTTCCACAACGTTGCGATGGGTTGTGACGATTAGCAGATGCTGTTAGCCACAGTTTTCGGTTTCCACCCATCCTCGGTGCCTGGCACCCACATTAGACCGTTGAGAGTGCTTCTTTTAGTTCACTAGGTGCATTAAGTATCCTATTTTCCTCAGGCGGCAGAATACCGCATTTCACCCATCATCCTCCCTGGAAACACAATCAACAATGCAATGTTTCATGGCTTATTTGCACAAATAATATCCTGAAAACCAGTTTTCAGAAAAAGATTTACTCTTTTTTGAACGTATTGACTTGTTCATT
>JBIKMB010000235.1:0-9014 GCA_044359485.1 Pirellulaceae bacterium
CTAAGCGTTCCAGCCGAAGTCGTTGAACTTTGGCATTTTGCGAACCTTGTAGAAACTGAGCCAACAAATTCTTTCCCAGTCGGCCATGAGTTCGGGAAATCGCTTCGAGGACTTTATGCAAAATGGCGGGCGACTTTGCTGGCGAATCTTTTTTTTCTGGAATCGTTGCGGCGGAGGTGTTTCGCGTGGCGGATGAAACGGGTTCATTTCGGGTTAGTTTCGGCCAGCCCACTTTTCCTTGGCAACGATCGCACAACCCACAAGGGCGCGCATGTGGATCACCGAAGTAATCGAGAATGCTCATTTGACGGCACATGCGAGCTTGAGCGAACGCGATCACTTGTTCCAATTTTTCAATTTCCGCATTCTTGCGGAGTTGCAATTGCTGGAAATCGATCTTCAATTCCTCGAAGCTTAGCCCTCGCTTACGCACATGGACGGCGCGGCCACGAAATGGAGGAACGTATTCGACTGACTCTAATTTGGTCACCTCACGCAGGGCTCGCAGCAAACTATCGTGATCCAAATCCGCTTGCTGTTCCAACCATCGAGGATGAACGAAGACCTGTTCATAACGGCGATCACCGACCGCCTTTTCAATCGCTCGCATCGCCTTGCGTTGGTTCTTTGCTTCGCGCGGAAGAACATCAATCAGACTAGGCAAATCGCTGTTGATACGCAGCATCGCGAGGCCCTGTCCAGCCTCGAGTCGTTCCAGCACACCTGTTCGGCTGAGTATTTGCAAACTTGTTCCTACCGCTTCGGCTGAGATCGAAAGCTGCAGAGCATCGCGAATTTCTTGCTGGGTTTGTTCGATCGGGTCTACATCTTGCGCCATGACGTAGTCATATACACGTCGCACGATATCTTTACCAGGATGAGCATTCTCGATGAAGAATTCTTGCACGAATCGATCTTGATACCCGTACAGCAACACGCACTGCGAATAGAGTCCATCGCGGCCAGCTCGACCGGCCTCCTGATAATAGGCTTCAAGTGATCCAGGCATATTGTAATGCACGACAAAGCGCAAATCGGACTTATCGATTCCCATGCCAAAAGCATTGGTAGCGACTATGATCTCAAGTTGGCCTTCCATGAACCGATCTTGTATGGCACGGCGCTGTTCGGGCAAAAGACCCGCATGATAGCTGCCGACAGAAATTTTGAGCTCATTATTGCAATACTCGACCAGCTCTTCACAGCGTTTACGTGTGGCCGCATAGATAATTCCAGAGCCAGGTCGGCTTTCCAGAAATTGCTTCAGCTCTTGTTGCTTATCTCGTTCGCTTTGGCAGTGCACTACTCCAAAATGCAGATTGGTTCGCGCGAAACCATTGATGAACTGCTTGGGATTTCTTAAGCCCAAGGTGTTCACGATATCTTCACGAACGCGTTGAGTAGCTGTAGCAGTCAACGCGATGGTTTGGATATCGCCCAACCACTGACGAAACTTGCCAAGTCGCTGATAATCGGGACGAAAGTCATGTCCCCACTGGCTGATGCAGTGCGCTTCGTCGATCGCTAAAAGCTGAATGGGCGTCGCTCGAATCGATTCGATGAATCTTTGGTTCCGCAGCCGTTCAGGCGCAACGTACAGCAATCGATATTTCCCAGCGGCTACATCTTGCAGTCGATACTGCTGCTCAGTCTGCGATAATGAGGAATTGATCAATGTTGCCGGAATACCACGCTGATTCAAGCTATCAACTTGATCCTTCATCAGCGCGATCAAGGGGGAGACAACGATCGTCAATCCTGGCCGAACCACGCTGGGCAACTGATAGCAAAGACTTTTGCCTCCACCCGTGGGCATAACGCAAAGACAGTCTTCCCCGGCGACGACCTGTTCAATGACTTCCCGCTGGCCGGGCCTAAATGTCGACAAACCAAATTGGCTCAGCGCATCTTCAATACGATAGCCGCTTTGCTCGATTGTCATGGTTCGTCATCCTTTCGCTTCTCTCCACTACCATCCCGACCACCATCACCGAGTTGCGGCCAGTGAGGCAGCCAGTGAGGCGGCCAGTGAGGCAACCACCAGTATACGCCCGATCCGCAACGCACATGCATGGTTTTGTTCGTCGATATGCTTTAGGGATTCAGCAGATAGCAGCGTCAACGAGCGATTGCCGTGTTACCGATTCGCCACCATTAATCGTAATCCGTGCGCGCACGTTGTCTTCCGGCGTCGTCGGAGATATACGATACACCGAACAGTCAGCAAAGAGAACAGCAGGTCCGTGTTTGTGACGACTAGAAATGCCCGTTTTGCTCGAATCATTGACCTTAAACGACATGGTCGAAAAATCCATATCCTTTGGTTCTAGCCGGTGTACTTCCTCAGAAAAGCACTCACCCGCGATGATGGTGTTGTCCGCCCCATCCGTAAGCTCGGCGAGCCTCCGTTGACCATCCGTGTTTCCAAATGCGTTTTTCCCAATAAATAGCAAGAATGATGCGTCAGTCTCATTCACACACGAGAACGCACAATGAAAATCTTGGGGAACGCCAAAAACAAACCTGTTCCCGTCTCGGGTTCGAAGTGGTCGCCTATGAAGTTCCAAATTGGACTGACTGTTCCAAGGCTCGTCCTATCTGTATTCGACATGCAATGGAGAAGACATCACAAACGGCATTGATGTTAATACGCCAGCTCACATCGTTTATAGCTGCGCAGGGATAGCATTTGTAGGTGATTCGTAGTTAGCAAGTGCAAGGCCCAATGAACGAAGGCTATAAGCACAATGATGACTTGCGGAAGACTCGCGCCATTGCCGAACGGCGACAAACGACGCAAGGACCAGCACCGCGGTTAGTGCGGCAATCACGATTCTTCGCACAAGCCAAATGCTCCTCTCGACGAACAAGGATATGATTCTAGCGACAGAATGTCTCACTGACTAACCTGCCGCTGGCTCGACGACTTCGTATTTGATTTCCGTATCTGGCAAAGCGGCTCTTAATTCCTCGATTTTTCCTGGTGAAACCTGGGTATTCTCCAAAATCAAATTTTTAAGTCCCTTGAGTTGCGTTAAAGCTGAGACACCTTCATCGGAGACGGCCGTCTTGCCGAGATGCAGGAACTCCAACGTACCGATCGATGCAATCGCCGTCAGGCAGGCATTATCGACTCCGCGAATATCATCCAAATTTAGACGTTTGAGCTTTAAACTCGCAAGTTTTTCGATTCCCTTGGAAGTAATCCCGGTTCGCAACAAATTCAGATCCACCAAGTACTCAGATGTTGAGATAAAGTCGATCGCCGCATCATCGATCCCTGTCTCACCTAAATCGAGTTCGGCCAACTTCTTAAAGCCCTGAATGATCCGAAGTCCTTCAGAGGTAACTTTTGTTCCGCGTATTTTCAGTTTGGCAAGATCCTTGGCTTCAGCAAGCTGAGCCAGTCCAGAAGCCGAAATGGGAGCCTGAAAAAGATCCAATTCTTTCAGCTTCTTCGTACCGCTGAGCGCAGCGATTCCAGTATCGGTCACTTGGCTGCGAGGGAGTACCAATAATTGTAACTCGGTGAGAGCGCTTATATGGCTTATACCTGCATCCGTTACCTGCTCGCCATTGACCAAAAGACTCTTCAGTTTGGTAAAGGTCGCGATGGTCTCAAGTCCCGAATCCCCAATATTGGTGCAGTCACGCAGATCAAGTAGTTCCAATTCGTTTAGGCCGGTCAATTTTTTTATTCCAGCAGCGGTAACGCCCGTGTTGCGAAAACGCAACTTGCGGATCGATTTTACTTTGGTCAATTGCTCTAGTTGATCATCTGTAATCTTGGAACCTTCCAGGTTGAGATCCTCGAGTTTAGCGAATGATGCCAAAGGAGCTAAACCATTACTATCTATGGAAGATTTCAGCGTGATATTGAGTACTCTCAGCCTAGGGTGACCTGCGAGAGAGCCTATGATCTTGTTGTCGATTTGCTCGCCGGAAACAATCAAGGTTTCCACGAAAGGTAAACCGTACAACCAAGCCAATTGATCCGCCTTACCACCACCGGCTTTGCGAAAATCGACCAAGACGATGTGCCCATTTTCATCCGTCTTTACTTCGATGTCCGGCAAGGCTTCCAATTGGTCGCGAAAATCCAAATTCTCGGTTTTGGTAAATCGCTGCGATTCATAACTGCCATATCGCGGCATATCTGCCTCGATTAAAATCGGACTGGGAGCCATTCGCGGTAAAGGGGCTTCTTGTTGCTCTTCCTTGGTGCAGCCTACCGAGAAGATGACCCCGCAAATCAGAACCGCTTTGTTCCAACTCATAGAATTTACTACCTTGACTTCAACGCCGACTCCGAACTCCGATCTTTTGCTCCCCTACCGATCTTACCGATAACACTATGGAAAACAAACAACCCCTACGGATTGATGTCGCTTTGCTACCCCAAAATGCCCAACATTTTTCGTTGGAATCGGGCTTGGCCGTCGTCATTGATACGCTACGTTTTACCACTTCAGCGATCACCGCCTTGGCAAACGGCGCGGGCTGGGTCCAAACCTGTACGACGGTGACAGAGGCACTTGAGCAACGCGGTACGGATCGAGCCCTATTGCTATGCGGCGAGCGCGGTGGCACAAAAATCCCCGACTTCGACTTGGGCAACTCTCCCCGCGAATATCGAAGCGCAGCGATCGAAGGTCGTTGTCTTCTATTTTCAACCACCAACGGGACGCTGGCCGTCGATGTGGCTCACAAATCGAAAGTTGCCCAGATCGTTCTTGGGGCGCTCGTCAATCGCAACGCCATTGCTCAGCATGCTGTCGATTTCCTCAGCGCGATTCCGTGTCCGGTTTCCGCGGATCCACATCACACCCGTGCGGCAGTCACGTTTATTTGCGCGGGCACCGATGGTTTGGTCGCCGGTGAGGATGTGCTAACAGCCGGCGCTATCCTTGACGCGATTCACGATAAGTGGATTTCCACCCATGGTGAATCCGCGAGTTATATTTTTTCCGATTCCGCCGCAATTGCCCGCGCGCTGTGGAAATCGGTGATCTCTAGCACGTCCCTCGGTTCGACACTCTCCGATCGTATCGTCGCATTTTTTCATCAAATGCGCGGTGGAGCCAAACTGGTAGAACTGGGATTTGCAGCCGATCTGGCCGATGCCGCTGCGATCGATTCACTGCAAAGCCTACCTGTTTGCAGACCGAGTCATCACACGCCTACTTCGCTCCGCTTTGCAGATTTACAACGCTCCCATCAAGCTCCGCACTAAGTCCTCGACGCTTTTCAAGATTGCCTCGTCGCCGGCAGCCTCGGCTTCCGCGATGCGGCGAACAATCGCCGAGCCAACGATAACACCATCGGCAACTGGCGCCAGGATTTTCACATGCTCCGGTTGGCTGATTCCGAAACCGATACAAATCGGCAAGGGAGTGCGTTCTCTCAACCAACTGACTTGATCGAGAAGGCCGGGAGGCAAGGCTTGTCGTTCGCCCGTGATACCGGTCACCGACACGAAATAGATAAAGCCGCTACTCTGTTGGGCAATGCGAACCGCGCGTTCGCGCGGCGTCGTAGGGGTGACCAATTGAATCAGATTGAAATCTTCCCCTTTGCAAACCTCCGCCAACTCGTCACTTTCCTCGACCAACAAATCGGGAACAATCGCGCCGCAAAGGCCAGCCTGCTTGGCTTCCTGAACGAAGTGACGAGGTCCTTTTCGGAAGACCACCGCATAGCTGAGCATCGTCACCAGCGGCATCTTCACCTCCGGTGCGGTGCTTTTGACCATTTCCAATATTTGCTTCAGCTTAATGTTGCGGCCAAGGGCGCGCGTGTAGGACGCTTGGATAACAGGACCATCAGCAATCGGATCGCTGTAGGGAATTCCAATTTCAGCCAGAGAACAGCCGAGTTGATCCAGTCGCTTGAGCAACTTTGCGGTGCAATCCAAGCTCGGATCGCCAGCGGTAACAAAAGGAATAAAGGCTTTTTTCTTTTCGGCTCGCAAGCGAACAAACAGATCATCCAAAATGGTCATACAAAAATTGGTTTCTATGTTTCGGCGTGTAAATGGAAAGAGATCTACGAAGCCAGTTCGATCGCACCGATCGCACCAGCGGCCGGGAATTGCGGTTGCATTTATTCCCAAGCCTGTCCCTTGAGGCGGGCAATTTCAGCGGCATCTTTATCACCGCGACCGGACAAGCAGATGACCAGATGCTGCGAGGGTGACATAGTCTTGGCAATCTCCACTGCCTTGGCGATGGCATGACATGTTTCCAACGCCGGGAGAATACCTTCATTGCGTGCCAAGAGGTCAAAGGCTTGCAAGGCTTCATCATCGCGACAATCGATATAGTCCACTCGCTGAGTGTCTTTCCAATAACTGTGCTCGGGCCCAACACCGGGATAATCGAGACCGGCCGAAATCGAATGCACGTCGCTGGTTTGGCCATCTTCATCTTGCATCACATAGCTATAACTGCCATGCAATACACCTGGACTACCATGCGAGAGAGGTGAAGCATGCTCGCCTGGTTTCGCGCCGCGCCCACCTGCCTCTACACCGACGAGCCGAACCTCGTCGTCTTCAACGAAGGGATAAAACATTCCAGCCGCATTGCTACCACCACCCACACAAGCAACCACGGTATCGGGAAGCTTGCCAAAAGATTCCAGGCACTGCTCGCGAGCTTCACGACCGATCACCGATTGAAAATCTCGGACCATCATCGGGAAAGGATGTGGACCAATCACCGAACCGATAATGTAGTGCGTGTTTTCCACACTGCTCATCCAATCGCGCATCGCTTCATTGACTGCATCACGGAGTGTCTTCGACCCGCTGGTGACAGGCCGAACTTCAGCGCCCAGCAAACGCATACTGAAGACGTTCGGTTTTTGGCGACGCACATCTTCGGCCCCCATGTACACAACACAAGGGAGTCCGAAGTGAGCACACGCCGTCGCGGTAGCAACACCATGTTGGCCAGCGCCGGTCTCGGCAATCACCCGTTTCTTGCCCATGCGGAGCGTCAACAAGGTCTGCCCAAGGGTGTTATTGATTTTGTGGGCGCCGGTATGATTGACATCTTCCCGCTTCAACCATATCTGAGCACCGCCGATATGAGCGGACAGACGTTTGGCGAAATACAAAGGGGATGGACGCCCAACAAAACGCTTAAGAAGATCGTCGAGCTCCGCTTGGAAGGCAGGATCCTTCTTGGCCGCAGCATATTCTTGAACCAGTTCCTCGAGAGCCCGAGTCAGGGTTTCGGGAACATAGCGACCGCCAAAAGGGCCAAAACGCCCCCGCAGATCGGGTACTTGGGCAGAAGCCTGAGCAGGATTACCAAGCTGAGCAGAGGACATAGCAGAGATCAACTTTCGCAAAAATGGGGGTACAAACCGGCGCGACCGGCTATAACCGATTTTCGATCCCCCCAGGCAACCGGTCAATACCAACGAGCCCACCCGAACCCAACAACTCCCCCGAAAAGAAGTGCACTCAGACTCAGAAATTGGGTAAAGAGTGTTCAGTATTCCCTCGGTAATGGTTCTATAGCGGCTGCATTCTTGAGCGGCAAAATAAAAGTTACGCTCGAAGCCCCGACCCGATAAAAACGCCCCTAGAGTAAAGTCGACGCGATGATCCGCGCGATAAAAAATCTTCTCGAAAGAGTAACTTCTCGAAGCACCAAGATCCTCCACTACCCCACGCGTGCGAGAATCTTGGGCTGCGAGAATGAACTGCGGTTTACCGCAAAGCCGCCGTCCCAACGATTGTCATGGTTTACCGCAAGGTATCGATGAGTCGAGCCGTGAGATCGAGCAACATTCGATGATCCGCGGCTGAAGCATTCGATTTATGCTCCGCTTGGATCCACGAATTCAGAAAATTCTCTAATTCGCTCGCGACCGCTTCATCCCCACTGCGAGCTCGCAGCATGGAAAAGACTTCGAGCAAGATTTGGCGGCGCTGAATATTCAGTTTCAGTTCGGCTTGTAAACTCGGCAAACTTTCGCCCATTTTTAGGGCATCGTCAAGTTTCCCATCAGACGAAGGATGCGTCCATTTTCCATCATCCACCAACGTAGCCAGGGGACCCTTACCATCGATGGGCACCGTCACCCAATGGCTTTTCAGTCTCAATTGATAGGTTGGCTCGACCTGGGTCAGATTCCAATAAAAGCATGTTCCGCGCCGCGCGATCGCGCCAAGGGCTAAACCGAGCACAATCGCTCGCTCTTCGTCGGTCAGTTTTTTTGCGGGAATCAAATGAGGCAACTTGGCGACGGTTGATTTATTGAAGATATGAACCGTATGTCCGTTTTCTCGATACCATTTTGAATAGGACGATTCAAGCTCATGAATCTCTCGAAGGAAATGCCATGCGGCTCCCTTCACCACCCGCAGAACTCGCAACTTCTTGCCGGGAATCAAGACGGTCTGTAGTCGAGCGCGATATTGGTTGTCGACATTCACGCGACCGCTAGCCGCTTTGCGAATCTCCTCTTCAAGCAACTGCCGCTTACCTTCTGGGCCTTCGGGAATACCGACAATCAATTGGTCCGCGAACGTGACCGCATTGTTTTGGCTGTCCGCCGTTCCCCATGCGACCTGTGTTCCTTGTATCAAGTGCACTATCTTGCTTCGCAACTGATCAGAGGCGGCGTCATCCTCCAGCAGATCGGCAACAATTTCGGGTAATGTGATATGGTTGAGTTTTGAGGTAAAGTAGTCGAAAAATTCGCCAAGAACCCGCTCTCCATTCTCCCCTTTCCGGCAAATGGCTTGATACCATTTCGTTCGCTCATTTTCTGATATTCGCTGAGCCACACTGCGCAAATCGGGCAGAAACTGCTCGAAAATGGCCCGATCGGTTTCTTTGGAGCCCACGTCGAGTTCTGCGTACGAATCCAATGTGTGGAGTTGACCTCCCGCTTCATGCTGACGTTCAAGCTCGCGCAGGCTGGCGATGACCTCGACGCTTCCATCGATCGACTTACGCATCTCGTGCCTCTGCTGCTCAGCTTCTGTGGACAACTGA
>JBIKMB010000436.1:0-2502 GCA_044359485.1 Pirellulaceae bacterium
GCGAGCCAAAGTCGATTTGCTCTTTGCCAGACTTCGAGATCAATGGACACAAAAACCCATCGCGGATCAGTTCCTTGATTCCAACCTCGTAACAGATCGTGTTGACAATGTTTTCAGGGGCACAGATATCACCGTCCTTGAGTCGAAACGGTGTGGCTGTAAACCCGATGATGCGCAAGTGAGAGTTCACCTTCTTGGCATCCGCGAGGAATTGTTGGTACATTCCCTCTCCATCGGGACTAATAAGGTGCGCCTCATCGACAATGATCAGATCGAACCGATCAAGCTCACAGGCACGCTTATAGATCGATTGGATGCCGGCGATGATGACGGCATTGTTGGTGTCGCGACGCTTCAAACCTGCCGAGTAGATACCGAAGTCTACCTCGGGGCAGACTGCGGATAACTTGTCGGCTGTTTGCTGCAGCAGCTCTTTGACATGGGCCAGGACTAGGACGCGACCTTGGCAGGGCGTGACCGCATCCTTGCAAATCGTGGCCATACATGGAGTTTTTGCCGACTGGAAGATAGTTTGCAATTCCGTCATGTCGACGAACTTCGTTGGCTTGGCGTTCACGTTGCAGCGATGTGTTTTCTTTTGGTGATGGTGTTTTGCCAACGACTAGTTATGGCATTTCATGTTGATACTTGGCGTAGGCTTCTCGCCAATCGCTTTCATCATGTTGAGGGTCGGATCGCCACGGAACGAAAAATATCGTCCGACCTTTAATTTTTTTAGCCCAGCGTTTTTTTGTGGGCGTACAGCGGAAAATCGGGGTAGGGCTTAGGTGGTTTGCGGGAATCGCTGTAGTCGATAGAATGATTCTTCGTTGTTATCTCAAGCTAAGCGGCCAGAGAGATGACAGACGTTCACTTGTTTGCCGCGGGTAGCGCCACTTTTTTGACACCCAAAATGATCACACACTACAGCAAGGGCGTCAAAACGGGCGTCAAGCTCGAAAACGTACCGGATTGAAGGGCTTTAAGAAATGCGAGAAAACAGGGTTAAAATAAGGGTTTTCTAACTTTTGGTGCCATAGCTCAGTTGGATAGAGCAACGGATTTCTAATCCGTTGGTCGGGGGTTCGAGTCCCTCTGGCACTGCTTGACTTCTCAAAATGCCCCATTCCCGGGCCCGTGCTGACTGCATCTGCTGTCGTAAAAGTTGTTGGTTGGTACAGCGATCGCAGTGGACGATTGTTATCGCAGCAGGGCTTGAGTGACCCGCAGGATTCGCTTTGGTACTGAAACGGCAGGTGGAGTATAACCACGGCCTCCCGAACCATCGGGAATCTAACAACAGCAATAGGCACTACCGATGTCAGCCCACCAAGCGTCTAAAGCAGCACATGTGGTTATCATCGGCGGTGGATTTGGTGGTATCCAAGTTGCCAAGGCCTTAGCCCATTGTGACGTACGAGTTACGTTGATCGATCGGCGCAATTATCATCTATTCCAGCCCATGCTCTATCAAGTTGCAACCGCGGCTCTCTCCCCAGCGGATATTGCATCGCCCATTCGACAAGTTTTGGCCAAAATAAAAAATTGCAATGTCGTTCTAGCTGAAGTGAAAGCAATCGATCTGAAACAGCAACAGGTTCAGATGGCTCAGATCGCTATACCCTACGATTATCTGGTGCTGGCTGCTGGCGCTTCGCACTCTTATTTTGGAAATGATCATTGGGCAATTCACGCACCCGGACTGAAGACGCTGGAAAACGCTACCGAAATTCGCAGACGGATTCTGCTGGCCTTTGAATCCGCCGAATATGAAGGAGATCCAGATGAACGTCGTGCCGCTTTGACCTTTGCCATCGTCGGTGGTGGACCTACCGGTGTTGAATTGGCCGGCGCCATCAAGGAAATTGCTACCACCTCGCTCGCCAGAGATTTTCGCAACATCGATACCAAAACGGCTCGCGTTCTGCTCATCGAATCGGCAGATCGCGTCCTGATGCAGTTCGATCCCAAATTAAGCGAACGAGCCAAACGCGATTTGGAACGCATGGGTGTCGAAGTGAGACTGAACTCCAAAGTGACCAATATCACCGAAGAGGGCGTGACCATCGGCGATGAATTCGTCCCGGTGCGCAATGTGATCTGGGCCGCTGGCGTAGCCGCTAGTTCCCTCAGCAAATCACTCGGCACTCCACTGGATCGAGCAGGCAGAGTCCTTGTAGAGCCCGATCTCAGTGTCCCCGGCCATCCAAATGTATTTGTCATCGGCGATATGGCAGCCGCGAAATCGGCGGATACTCAAAAGCCTGTTCCCGGGGTCGCGCAGGGCGCTCTGCAAATGGGAGGGCACGTTGCCAAAATTATCAAAGCCCAACTTGGCTCAGGCCGCAAAGAGACGTCCCGCCCACCATTCAGCTACTACGATAAAGGCTCCATGGCGACCATCGGGAAAGCGCACGCGGTTGCCGAAATCGGCTCTTGGAAATTCGCGGGCTACTTCGCTTGGCTGCTCTGGGGAGCGATCCATATCTTCTTTCTCGTCGG
>JBIKMB010000236.1:0-9008 GCA_044359485.1 Pirellulaceae bacterium
CCCCAAAGAATTGCTTTTCTCATCGCGATGACCAAAGGCCATCTCAGCACCAACGCTCCGACTCAAGCTATCGAGCCCATCCTCTCCTTGATCGACATTCGCAGTCGCGAACGGTCCGAAAACTCAGCAGACCCTTACCGCATGCTTCGTCTCGCCTCGGGACATGATGTCGACATCGACTCTTGGCTGCGGGCTCAAATTTTCGACGTGATCCAAAAGCTCAATGCCGATCAGAAATCTGCATTGTCAACTCGTGTCGCCGAGTACTTTAAACGGACAGGAAATGAAGATTTGCTGACTCGAACCAACCGTTTGAATTACTTTCCGTACCTCGACACACTTACTCCATTTGCTATGGAAGTTGCCAAACAATGGATCGATCGAGGAATCGGCAAGGGATGGCTAGAAGCGGAGTCGATTCTCACCAGGTACACACTGGCTACAACGGTCCCAAATTCAAACGAAGCGATCGAGCAACTTACGAAGTTGTACGAAGTTGCAGGCAACAAATATGCCAAACAACAGCTACAAATATTCAATACGATTCGAAGTTCCGATCCTGATATCTCCAGCCATAACGCCATCAACCAGATTCCTTTCGCAATCGCGAGATCGATTCTCTGGCCCACTGGCCAAACGAAAATTGAATTGAAGTCCGCTGAGAACGGTATGTTCCGCCCTGCCACCAATCCCGCCAAACTTGTGCAATCTCGCAGTATTCCTCTGGCAGGTTTCGAAGCCCGCGACGGTTCCGACCGCGTTGTGCTGATCGGACCCGACGGCCGAGAAACATTGGTCGTCAATTGCGATGCGGCCGACGGCCGAGCGGGCGCTGAAACGCGTATGATGCGTTCGTTCTTGCTCGTGCAACGCCGCACTGATATTCTGGCTATCGATACCCTGGGAAGCTACAACGATTCTCGCGATGCGCTGCTGTGGAAAATCGAACGCTTCACTCCAGAAGCCCTCGCGGCAGGAGCCAGTACGACCACGCAAACACGCGCTAATACGCTCGGCCTAGAATTACTCCGCACGTCGCCATCCACAGATTCTGTCGCCCGCTTGGGACCGGTTTTCGAGAACTGCGTCATCTTAGTACGCTCAGGGACCATTCAAGCCCTGAATCTCTTCAATGGAACCGTTCTTTGGAGTCGCGACGGTTTTGGTGTGAATTGCGAGTTTACCCAGTCCGAAGATCGATTGATCGTTTTAGATGCCTCGAACAAAACGCGACATGTGATCAATGCACTTGATGGTAACATCGTCAGCTCAGAAGCATTTGAATCCTCCCGAGTCTATCTCAATTCTTGGAACGAATTTGCACTTGATTTCAAAGTGGAATCCAACTCGACCGATACCGATCCGATTAAAGAAAATGCTCAAAAGCAAGTCAACATACGGTTGTGGAACACTCTCACCGGAGCAACTTTGCTGGAACGCGATGTCACCGCAGATGCCAAGGCAGCCTTCGGACTAAATCGCTACTTCGCTCTCATGGAACCTGCCGGAAAATTGTTTTATTGGGATCTCGCTACAGGCGTAGAGCAGGTTCAAGATTTGCTTCCGATAGAAAAACTGAAACAAATTTATTTGGTCCCTGTCTACGATCGCTTTCTTCTACTCACCACCAGTTCAAAGTTTGAAATAGAAGATGTCAAAGTCGTACCACAACAGGCAACTTCGCGAACTCTATTTGTCAATGGAAACGTTTATGCTCTCGATCCCAAAGATGGAAAGAAACTGTGGCCAGAACCAGCCACGATGGTACTGATAAACGTTGCCAAGTTGCAAAGCCGCTACTCGCCTTTCCTCGCTTTTTATCGCAACCTCGAGTGGTTCGATAGCAAGTCCCAACTACAGTTCAACACTTCGGTCGCGCTGATGGATGTTCGCGATGGTTCAGTCCCATTCAAATCGAATCTGCTGATGCTTGCCAAAACCGATACCACCAGCATGGAGTCGTATCCAGAGCAGCAAATAGTAAACGCCAAACATGGCAATCAAGTGCTGCAAGTTTCCTGGACCGGCGAACCGGCTCAAGAAAAGGCTATCGGAAATTTCGGAAAAATCTCCATCGAGCAACTAAACGATGAAAGAAAGGACGCGCCCGAAAACACTCTCGATTCGAACACGCCCTTCAATCTTTTTGATGATGACGATCCACCACGCTAATTTCGTCGTCAGTAAAGTTCAAAATAAAAAAATGTCATTTCATCAATACCCATGGAACCTGCAGCAATTCGCCACAGAGCGACTGCTCCTCGGGAGTTATGAAAACATGCGATACCTCAGCGGAATTTTAGCTAGTAAAGGAATATAGCTGTGCCAATTTACGAATATTATTGCAGCAAATGCCATACGATCTTCAACTTCTACGTTCGCTCCTCAACGAATGATAAAAAACCGCAGTGCCCCAAATGTGGGAAGAAGAATTTAGAAAAGCAGATCTCAAGATTTGCGATCTCAAAAGGCCTCGCCGAACCAACAGCCAGTGGTGATGATCCGTTTGCCGGCATGGATGAAGAGAAAATGGAACAGGCCATGATGGGGATGGCAGGCGAATTCGAGAATATGAATGAAGATGATCCGCGACAAATGGCCAAAGTCATGAAGAAACTTTTTGATTCAACCGGCATCGATCCCGGTGACTCAATTCAGGAAGCCATTCGCCGTATGGAATCTGGCGAAGATCCCGACAAAATTGAAGAAGATATGGGTGCTGAACTCGATGCCGCCGATCCTTTCACCCAACCCGCTAACAAAAAAGGGAAGGGTAGCGTGCATGATAAAATCATGAGAATGCTAGGTCGCCCAAAAGTGGATCCAGAGTTATACGATCTCTAAAAAATCAACCGAATTTAATGGCCTCGGGAACTCACCCCTTTGACCGAGCGAACCGAAAAAGAATCGAGCGTTCTATGTTTGCTGAGTTCTATGTTTGCTGAGTTCCGTAATTACTGGTCGCCTGTTTGACATGTTACTTAGATTACGGGTCACCTCCGGGCGATTTTTTCTCAGCGATGTAAAATACGAACTGCTGATAGAACACCATAGGCTAGATGCGATGGCCGCTCGACTCTAGTATACTGTTAGCTAATAAGATACATCTTCTGTTCGCTTTGCGATCCACTCCCTTTTGGTGATATCATGCCTCATCGAATCCTGAATAGGCTCACCCCTACCATCTCTATTTGGCCAGTGATCTTGACCAAAGCGCTGTCGCTTGCCGTGCTTGTACTTCTGGCGACTCCATCGTATTCATTCGCTCAAAGTTTCAAAGCGAATTACGATGAGGCGGCAGTACCGAAGTATGTGCTCCCGCCAATCCTAGAGAACAACCAAGGTAAAGCTGTCGATGCAGCTTCCTGGCCCGGTCGTCGTACTGAGTTATTCGAACTATGCCGCGACCATATCTACGGAATATGGGATTGCCCAGGCTATGAAATGAATGCCGAAATTATCGAGCAAGGAGAATACTTGGATGGCAAAGCTATACGAACGCAGTGGAAAGTAACCATCTCCACTGAAGTAGGCAGTCACTCCATTGATTTGCTAGTTTATCTACCAGCTACAGCGTCCAACAAAAGCCAAGTGCCCGTGTTTCTCGGCTTGAATTTTGCCGGCAATCATAGCGTAGCGAAGGATCCAGCAATTCGCTTACCCGGAAGTTGGATGCGACCGGACAAAGAAAACGTGGTCGATGATCGCGCGACCGAGAAGGGACGCGGTATCCAAGATCGTCGTTGGCCCGTAGATGAAATTGTTGCTGGCGGATTCGGTCTCGCTACCGCCTATTACGGCGACATCGCTCCCGACGATCCAAAGCATTATATGGAAGGCCTACCACGGCTAAACCCCAAGCTTAAGAAAGATCTTGGACCATTTCCGCTCGATGCTAAGTATGCCGAAACCGAACAACCAACGACGGGTGGCGCCATTGCAGTTTGGTCTTGGGGCCTTTCCCGTTTGCTGGATGTGCTTCAAAAAGATCCTCGCGTCGATGCCAAAAAAATCATCGTTGTGGGGCATTCGCGTTTAGGGAAAACCGCTCTATGGGCTGGCTCGATCGATACTCGATTCGCAATGGTCGTTTCCAATAATTCAGGTTGCGGTGGCGCGGCGCTCAGTCGACGAGCCTTCGGTGAAACGGTGCAGCGAATCAATTCAGCTTTTCCACATTGGTTCTGCGATCAATATCGCAAATATAATCTTGCGGAGGGGGACTGCCCGGTCGATCAACATTCCGTGCTGGCGCTTATCGCCCCCAGACCTCTGTATGTGACCAGCGCCAGTGAGGATCTGTGGGCCGACCCGCGCGGGGAATTTTTAGCAGCCCGCGAAGCGGGGGCCGCTTATCGTTTACTGGGACAAACCTCTTTACCAGATGCCGACTTTATTGGTTTTGAACAGCTTGGGGAAGGCAAAGTGGCCTACGGCGCGATGTGGGGTGACGCGACCAATAAAGCTGTCCCTAGTTTTGCGCGTGTTGGTTACCATATCCGTACCGGCCCCCACGATATCCTGAGCTGGGACTGGCAAAGGTTCATGCAATTCGCTAGACAAAACCTGGAGTGATAATGACTGGTCTCGAAGCCTGGCAAAGCGAACTCGCTGAACAAGCTTTTCAAGCGATGGGTAAAGCTTATGCCCCCTACAGTCACTTCCAAGTGGGAGCAGCTTTGCTTACCGAGAGCAACACGGTTGTCTCTGGATGTAATGTTGAGAATTGTTCCTATGGACTGACGATTTGCGCTGAACGCACAGCGGCCGCATATGCCGTCTCTCAAGGTTTGATCCAGTGGAAGGCGATTGCGATTGCAAGCGCAGGGGGCGTTGCACCGTGTGGCGCTTGTCGCCAATTCCTCGCTGAATTCGCGCCGGATTTGACTATCATTCTTGTAGACTCTTCAAAACGACTACCGCCGGTTGTTACTTCCCTGACCGACTTACTTCCCAATCGTTTTACTCCTGCACGATTGACTCACCCCGCTTGATGATGAAACAATTCCGTTATCGCACAACATTACGGACACCTTAGATGGCGATTATTCCAGCGGATGTGATAGGCAAAAAAAGAGATGGCTTATCTCTTAAACGAAACGAAATCTTCGATTTCGTGCTCGGCTACAGTCGCGGAGACATTCCCGATTATCAAATGTCGGCGCTTGCAATGGCCATTTTCTTTCGCTCGATGAATGCAGAAGAAACCAGCTTTCTCACCGAAGCGATGCTTGCCAGCGGTGAGCGTTTGGAGCGGTCAAGCTCCGACGTACCCCGAGTAGGCAAACACTCGACAGGTGGCCTCGGCGACAAAACCTCGCTGGTGCTCGCACCTCTACTGGCCTGTTTTCCAGTTCATGTCCCGAAACTCAGCGGCAGGGGACTCGGCATCACAGGTGGTACTCTCGACAAACTCGAATCGATTCCAGGTTATCGTACTAATCTCACACCTCACGAGATCAATAAACAACTCAACGCTGTCGGTTGCGTGATCACGGGTGCGACAGCGAATATCGTCCCCGCGGATAAAAAATTGTATGGCTTGCGCGATGTGACCGGTACGGTACCATCGATCCCGTTGATCGCATCTAGCATCATGTCTAAAAAACTGGCCGAATCCTTGGATGCTCTCGTGCTTGATGTCAAATTTGGCACCGGCGCCTTCATGGCAGATCGCCCACAGGCCGATCTCCTCGCCAAAACCATGATCGATATTGGCACGCATATGCACGTGGCAACCGATGCGATATGCAGCGATATGAATCAACCCCTGGGGCGCGCCGTAGGTAACGCCTGCGAAGTGAACGAGGCGCTTGATGTACTGCGAGGGCAAGGTCCACCGGAAGTCGCAGAACTTGTACTACAACTTTGTGCGAGAATCTTAGTACTCGCTAAAGTTGTTCCGAATGAAACTCAGGCGCGAGTTGAACTTGCTCAAAAGTTGAGTGGCGGAGCCGCACTGGAACGGTTCGAACGCATGGTCGCTGCACAAGGTGGTAAACTATCCCCTCTCTCACTTGAAACCGCGCCCTATCATCCATTGCTCAGCGACAGAACGGGAAACATTGTAGGTATCGATGGTCAAAAATTAGGCTGGGCCATCATTCAACTCGGCGGCGGTAGGAAAGTGGCCCATGCAGCGATCGATCATCGTGTTGGCTTGATTATGGAAAAAAAGATCGGCCAAAAGGTAACACAGAATGAGCCACTGCTTCAAATCCTTGCCGAAAAAAATCAAGCAGCCGAAGTTAGGTCCATGTTGTTGGCTGCATTCAATATCAGCTCGTCATGACGTGAATCATGATTTTATTTGTCGGTGTTTTGATAAGAGGCCACGCGAATACTTTTTTTGGCGGAATCGATTTATTGAGAAGATTGACCCTTTTTTGGGAACTTCGAGCGTATCCCTGCCGTCCAGTCTTAGAGATTGGTCGAAAAAAAATTGGGTCGGGTCAAACGGCAAAACCATGGCTAACGCCATCGGCTCATGACCGTAAATTTAGAAGAACTTATCATAAGAAAGTATCCACAAAATGACGCAAGAAATCGTCGATTTCCGGCAGATTGCTTCTCAAACCAGACGGACATTTTTCGTGCGTTGCTTGCAGACGGTTGGCTTTCTTGCATCGCTCAGCGGCCTGCTTACGGTTAGCTCAAGGGGAGATGAACCCCAGACCTTGATAGGATCCTGGAAAGTGATTTCGATCGGCAACCGAAAACTCCAGTCAAGCGAGAATATTGCCTTGGTCCTCAATGCCAAAAATGAGTTCTATGGAAAGTCTACTGTGAATCGCTACGGAGGAAGTTATCAAGCACCGAATGCAGGCAATTGCTTTTCCAATATTCGCTCAACCAAAATGGCTGGACTTGATGATGCCATGGAACTTGAATCTGAATGGTTCAAGACGCTTGAGCAAGTCAATCGGATCGAGCGGTTGGGTATCAAATTAAGTTTCTATCGAGAAAAAGAACTGCTAGCGAGCTTGGAGGAATTGACCATGGTAGGTAAATGGTTATTAAGCAAACTAGATGGAATGGACGATAATGCGAACTTTGAAAAAGTTAGCCTGGAGATATTGGAGGATGGGACCTTCAGCGGAGTAGCAGGTGTAAATCTGATGAACGGCCAACTGAGTAAAGATTCGAAGAATTACTTTCAGCGAATTCGTACAACTCGAAAAGCTGGTCCACCCGAACTAATGAAATTGGAGAACGGCTTGCTTACTGCTCTTTCCAAAGTGAATCGTTATGAGAGTACAAGCGATACGCTTGCACTATACGAAGACGATTCATTGCTGGTGGAGTTCCAGCAGCAACCAGAACAACCAAAGTAATCGTGGCTCTACGAACGCCATAACTTGCTGGGATGCGGAAAACCGAGACGCTTGTCAACTAAGTTATAAAGTGGTTCGTTTGCCAAAAATCGCTTTAAATTTTCACATATCAGGCGAGTGGTATCGTCTACGCGCACGACCGCTTGGGCGCCGACGTGCGGAGTAATCAATACGTTGGGAAGATCCCACAGAAGACTGCTCTTGGGTAACGGTTCAACTTCCGTGACATCGACTCCTGCTCCTGCGAGATGTCCAGACTGTAATCGCTCTATCAAGGCTTGCTCATCCACCACCTGTCCACGAGCGACATTGATCAAATAACTTCCTTTCTTCATTGCGTCGAAGACTGAATCGTTGATGCAGTGATGTGTCGATTCATTAAGTGGTAATGTCAAAATCAAAATATCCACTTGGCTGGCGACTTCATGCAAACATGTATGCGGTAGCAATTCATGAACCTCAGGAGGAGCGTTCTCTGGGTAAAAGTCGGTCGCCAAGATTTTTACTCGAAAAGGAGCTAAGACTTGTGCTAAGCGACGACCATTTCCTCCCAAGCCGATAATACCGATGGTTTTGCCATGTAAATCATGAGTCGGACGACGTATGAACTCCCTAGATTGCATTTGGCGAAAAAAAGTCGGTATGCTTCGCAACACCCCAAATAGGAGCGCAAAAGTTTGCTCAGCCACTTGATTAGCAAACAAACCGGAAGCACTGCATACCGGTATATCCGACTCGATTACGGAGGGGACTAAGCAATGATCCAAGCCCGCTGCAGAGGACTGGATCCACTTCAAACGTCCTTGTTGAACCACGGAATCCCAATCGACTGGAACTTTTGCATGCCCAAGAAAAATATCTGCGTTCATTATCTCCGCGGCGATACGTTCTTGGCCCGCGTTGATGAAGTTGGCATCCGGAGCGGTTTGCTGAAGCCAGTGGAGGTGATGCGGTTCGACGGGGTAGCAAAGAACAATATTCTGGGATTTGGATTTAGCAGTAGTTATCATCGGATTTGGAAATTGGAAAGAAACCTCGGCTGCAGGGATGTGGTTCTGGAAACTAGAATTGAAAATACAAGGGTAGGCAAGGTGGGTAGGCGGTTCCTTTAGGGGAGCAGCAAGTTTTTATGGACGTTTTCGGGAGGCGGCAGCGGCTCGTTACAGTCGTGTGCCGCGAGGCCAGGGACGCGCCGCGGTGCGCTCGAGCGCGTTGGGCGTGGTTTCCAAATCACGCTGGGGTCCGGAGTGCGCAGAATCGTTTAACCCGTGTGCCGCTAGGCCAGGCCCGCGCCGCTGTGCGCTCGAGCGCGTTGGGCGTGACCGGTGATTCCAATCACTCTTGGGCATGGTTTCCAAATCACGCTGGGGTCCGGAGTGCGCAGAATCGTTTAACCCGTGTGCCGCTAGGCCAGGCCCGCGCCGCTGTGCGCTCGAGCGCGTTGGGCGTGACCGGTGGTTTCCAAATCACTCTTGGGTCCGGAGTGCGCAGAATCGTTTAACCCGTGTGCCGCTAGGCCAGGCCCGCGCCGCTGTGCGCTCGGGCGCGTTGGGCGTGACCGGTGGTTTCCAAATCACTCTTGGGCGTGGTTTCCAAATCACGCTGGGGTCCGGAGTGCGCAGAATCGTTTAACCCGTGTGCCGCTAGGCCAGGCCCGCGCCGCTGTGCGCTCGA